>QHXH01000141.1:2221-21425 GCA_003222855.1 Acidobacteriota bacterium | reverse complement strand
CTCGCGGTCGTTACATCATCATGGGTGATGCCGACGACTCTTATGACTTTGTAAACCTGATGCCTTTTGTCGAAAAGCTGCGCGCCGGCTATGACCTGGTGATGGGAAATCGCTTTCGCGGCGGGATCAAGCCCAACGCGATGCCTCCATTGCATAAGTATCTTGGCAATCCCGTGCTCACTTTCATTGGCAAGCTGCTGTTCAAGAGTTCGTGCGGAGATTTTCACTGCGGTCTGCGCGGCTTTCGCCGAGACGCGGCAATCGAACTTGATCTCAGAACTACGGGAATGGAGTTCGCCAGCGAGATGGTTGTGAAGATGACGCTCAACAGGAAACGGATCGCGGAAGTTCCCACGACCTTGTCCAAGGATGGTCGCAGCCGCCCGCCACACCTGCGAAGTTGGCACGACGGTTGGCGCCACCTGCGCTTTCTGCTTCTTTACAGTCCACGCTGGCTCTTCTTGTATCCGGGTTTGGTATCGATGTTGATCGGCCTCCTGAGCTGGGCCTTTCTATTGCCCAGCCCACAGTTAATCCGGGGCATTCGCCTGGACGTGCACACCTTGCTGTACGGCGCTCTGTTCCTGACGCTCGGATATCAGTCGATCATTTTTGCGGTGTTTACAAAAGTCTTTGCGATCAGCGAAGGTCTGCTTCCCGCAGATCCGAAACTAGAGAAACATTTGTCCGAGGTCAGCTTAGAGAAAGGTCTGATCTTTGGCGGCCTGACGTTGTTGGTGGGCATTGCTGGATCGATCTTGGCCGTCGTTAATTGGGAGCTAAGAGGCTTCGGCCTGCTTAATCCATCTGAGACTCTGCGCGTTGTGATTCCTTCGGTCACTGCGATCGCGCTGGGATTTCAAACCATGCTTTCAAGCCTGTTCCTCGGCGTGCTGCGACTGCGCCGGCGCTAAACTGCGCGAAGTCTTCGTCCTCTAGATCGCTAAAATCCGAAGAACCCCGGGGGCTTGGATTTACGTCACGACAATCATGATAGCGCCCCTTCCCAACCAACAAGGAAACGGAGTCCGATTCAGGCATCACGCTGTACTCGACGGAGTGCGCGGCATTGCTGTCCTCATGGTTGTCGTGACGCACTTCGCCTCGTTGTCGACGGCGAACTATCACTATTTCTACGCCGGTCTCCTTGGCGTCGACATCTTCTTTGTCTTGAGCGGCTTTCTGATCACTTCGATCTTGCTCCAGGAATTTGACCGCACGCACTGGATCGATTTGAAACGTTTTTATGCGCGCCGATTTCTGCGCCTGATGCCAGCCTACTGGGCGTGTTTGTTATTTCTCCACTTTGTCGCTCCGCACGTTTTGTCACCGTGGGAGGCGCAGCAGGCGGGTTCAAATCGAACACTTTTCTTCGCGCTTATCTACATGACCAATTGGCAGGAGGTATTTGGGGAATACATCGGTGTATTTACTCACCTTTGGTCCCTGGCAGTTGAAGAACAATTCTATCTGATTTGGGCCCCATTCTTACTGGCGCTGTTGCTAAGGATGAAGCGCCAAGATTCGATTGCCGGCACAATTCTCTCATTGATTCTCCTCCTGATCGTTGGTTTTGAATTGAAGATTGAACTCGGAACATTCTCAAAGAACTATTTCTATGGAGCTACTGATTGCAGACTGATTCCCTTACTACTAGGCGCGCTGGCCAGCCTTACGCTTCTGTGGCGGAAACTGCCCACCAGATTCCTGGCGTCTCGCTGGTTTGATCTGTTGGCCGTGAGTTCCTTCTTCGGTGCGATATTGTCCGCGAGCAGATTCAGCGTGCCCGTCATCTCCAGTTACCGAGTAATGCCATCCTTCGCTTTAGCACTCGCAATAATCATTCTCTGGCTGGTAACCCGAACCCAAAGCATTGTTCATTCGACCTTGAGCTTTCCGCCATTGCTATGGATTGGACGTGTATCGTACGGACTTTATCTCTGGCACCACTTCTTCGTGGCCCTTGTTCGCGACCAGACGTGGCCACTGTCACTGAAACTGGGTATTGGTGTCGCTCTATCGTTTACTGTTACAGCCCTCTCTTACTACCTGTTGGAACGCCCGTTCTTGAAACTAAAAGAAAGATTCAAGGCGCCAGCCGCCCAGGGCGTTGATAAGAACATGCATATCACGACCAAAGAAGAACTGCTAGCCCCTTCTATCCTGCACGTTCAACAATCGCTGTCGTAGATTGAGGTCTTTGATGGCCCATCGAGAACCTATATCTGAGCTACCTTCGACCAGCAGGTCAGACGATGCCGAGACGAGGGCGCCAGTAACTCGAAGGGCCTACTCTTTGCCCGAAGCATTGCTGTTTCTTTACGTCACCTGCATCGCACGAGAGTATCTTGAGCTTTTCGTCTTTGATCGGAGTCGGAATTGTTTATTTTCTCGCGGACAGACGCGACAACGCGCAGCATGTGCGCTGGACCATGGATTGGCTCTGGCTCACGATAGTGGTCTTGCCGCTACTGGGTTTCTTCTTCTTGCGCGCGCCTTTCCCCTCCCTCGAGTTTGATAATCTGAACTATCACTTCGTCAACGCCGAGCGCGCCTTAAGTGGCTGGCCAATGCGCGCGGGCGACTTCTTTCCCGGTACAGTTCTCCCGAATCCCGCGCCTGACATGGTCTTCGGCATCGCCAGGCACTTGCTGGGCTATCGCCTGGCGCCATTACTCAACGTCGCCTGCCTGTTGTGGACCGCGGCCTTAATCGATCAATTCCTGCGAACATTCGTGCCTAACAGGATTCTCCGTTATCTGGCCGTGTTGGGAATCCTGACTACCGAGCCTATAGAAGCAGTGGTCAACACTCCTATGATTGACCTGCTCGCCCTCCCGCTTCTGCTCTCGTGCCTATTACTAATCATCAAGCTGCCCGAAGAACGCTCCAGAGATCGGGTCCTGATAAGGATCGCCTTATTTCTCGGAATCTCACTCGCACTCAAGCTCACTGCTGTAGTGTTCGTGCTGCCCTTGATGGCGCTTCTGTTGTATCAACTTCGAGTTGTCTTAATCCGGCAAAACTATTACCCGGCGCGCCGCAATTTGGTGCTCGCTGCGGCTGGTTTGATACTACCCTCCGCCTTTTTCTTCGGGTATATGTATCAGCTAACCCTTAATCCGTTCTTTCCGTTCTACAACAACATCTTCCGCTCGCCGTTTATCGCCGCCGCCAACTTCAAGGAAATCACCATGGGCCCGCGTTCAGTGTTAGAGATCTTGCATTGGCCCTTGAGTAGTTTCCTGGATCCGAACCGCCTCTTTATCTCCAGCCATGATTCGTGGTACGCCGGTCGACTTCAATTAGGAGTCGTCTCCGCGATCGCGCTTTTGCTAATGAAGAAGACTCCGGCGTCGATAAGACAGGTCAGTATTGTGTTGCTGGGTGGCGCCTGGCTCTGGGCCTTTTCAAGCGGAATAATTCGCTACGCCAATTTCGCGGAAACTCTGGCTGGAATACTGTGCGTTTATCTATTCTCTTATACCTACCAGAAGGCGACGAGCCTGCAAGCTCACCATGTCGGGAAGCTGAAGAGCCAGATGGCCGTGGTCCTCTTAACACTCGTACTCGCGTTTCAATTCTCAGCATCACTGTGGTATGGGCTGACCTACTATTACTGTTCCAATGGAACGCATCTGTGCGATGGGATAATGCAGCCGCAGCCATTCAACAGATTCACAGGTCCAACCTTGCAGGCTTTCAATCTCAAAATGAAAGCCGCTTACGATCCGAAGAAGGCGGCGACCTATTTTCAAGAAGCGGCGTTCATGTTCCGCGATCGCAACGCGCAAGACTTTCTTACTGCAAAGGACCGCGAACAATTCAAAGACGTAAGGGTTTGGATAAATACTTACGACGGAACCAGCGCCTTCATGGTGATCGCGGCGCCGGATGCTCCGATCATATCCGTAGCTAAATTTCTGGATATCTTTGACTATATGACGTCGCCTGAGACTCGCCTGCGAGTTCGCGGCCTGATTAACAGTCATCGCAGCGAAAAAATTTACACGCTGCTTCTGATAGATCATTTCGAAGAGGCTCGCACGGCGATTAACCGAGTGCCAATGGGATTTCATTTTGGAAACGTGCAAAGCGTCAGCTTGCCCGCATTTTCGCCGGCCAATCGTACGGACCTATTGCTTGTAGAGATCGTGATTGACTAGGGACAGACATGCGCCAATCGCTCAAGAGAAATTTCTATCCCCTGCCGGATGCTTTGCTGGGACTGTACGTATTGTGTACTGCGCGGGAATATCTTTGGGCGCTCGGCGGAAGCCATTCGAAGAATGTCGCCGCCTGGACCGCATCGGCAATCGTCGCGGGATTTCTGGTCTGGCTGTGGTCTGCAAAAAGAGGCACCGGTTGGGAAGGCACTGAATCCAGTCTCAGCGCAGAGTGGCACGCATGGCGCGATGGCGGCAGTCAAGCGCAGCCGGTCCGCGGCCAAGTTCATTGCGACTGGTTGTGGCTGTCGCTTGTTGTTGCGCCGCTGCTGATCTTCTTCTTTCTGCGTGCGCCGTTCCCTTCACTCGACTTTGACAACTTGAACTATCACCTCGTCAATACCGAACGCGCGTTGCGAGGCTGGCCGATGATTGCGGGCGATTTCTTCCCGGGAACCCTGCTTGTCAATCCGGCTCCCGACATGGCGTTTGGAGTAATGCGCGCGCTCGTGGGCCATCGTCTTTCTCCCCTGCTGAATGTGGCCGCATTGTTGTGGACAGCTCAGATATTGAATGAGATGTTGGCGCCGCTCGTGGCTCGGAAGTCGGCGCGTTATCTCTCCGTGCTACTTATTCTCGGGACCGAGCACCTACTGTTCCTGATCAATCTCTACATGGTTGATCTGTTGTCCATCCCACTCTTGTTGGCGGCGTTGCTGCTCACCATCCGATTCAGAGAGACCGAAGACAAAGGACGCTCGCTCGTAAAGATCTCGTTGCTGATGGGCCTGGCCATCGCTTTCAAACTGACAAATGTTTGCTTTGTATTGCCGGCCGGCCTTTTGCTCTGTTACGAATTACTGCGAACCCGCCTCGCTGGTTTTCGCTTGGCTTCCAAGGGACAGCTGGTTCTGGCCGCTCTGGCAGCCATCCTTCCCAGTTCTTTCTTTTTGGCTTATATGTGGCGACAGACGGGCAACCCACTCTTCCCGTATTACAACCAGATCTTTAAGTCACCGTTACTGCTGCCCATTGCCTACGTTGATCTTTCGCATGGACCAGCAAACCTCTGGCAGAAAGTGCTCTGGCCTATTGTGTCTTTTGTCTACCCCGAGAGGCTGTCAGCAATGGGGCTGATCATTTACAGCGGCCGGTTGAATTTAGGATTTGTAATTGCCCTCGCGCTTCTCTTCTCGAAGGCAGCACCCCAACAGCTTAAGAAGATTCTGCTGATCATGATCGCCTCCACCATCCTTTGGAGTTTCATTTCGGGCGATGTCAGGTACGCCTTACCGATGGAACTCATCGGCGGTATCTCCTGCTGGTTTGCCGTTCTGCATGTCTGGCGAAAAGTGCGAGAGAGGGAGGTGACAACCTTTGAATTGTACAAGCGTTACGTGGCCCTTGCTTTATTCACTTTCTTCTTTGGGCTCTGCAGTCTATTGGGAGTGTGGAACGGTCTCATTCATTTCGAGTGTTCGTCGGATACGAAGTTTTGCGATCGACCGATGCAGCCCTATTTTATGACAACATTCGTCGCGCCGACTTTCCTGGAACCTTCTCATACATATTTCCATGAGGCAGCATTTTTCATGCGCGATCAAAGCGATGCCCGCTTCCTCACCGGAAACGATCGTGAGGCTTTTCGCGACGTTGATGCATGGCTAAACTGTCATGATTCAACTAGTGGCTTTATGGCGCTGGCGGCGCCTGATAAGCCGATGATTTCAGTGGCAAGATTTCTCGACTTGTTTGACTATATGAAGGCGCCGGGAGCGCAGCAACGAGTGCGCGAACTGTTGGCCCATCAAAGAGGTAAGAATATCTACACGTTAATTCTCGAGTCCGATCTCGAGACCGTCACACATGAACTGGAACGAGCATCGATGGGGATTCATCTGTCTTCTGAGTCTAAGCAGGTGAGCGTGCCTCTATACTCTCCGTATGTTCGCCCGAAACTTCTCCTAATCAAGGTCTTGATCGAAGAACCCTTCGACAAAAACAATCACATTGTGGCCGGCAATTTACCGCCTGTCGAGGAATGAGAATTGTCAACTAAACAGGTCTTCATCATCGGCTCTGGCCCCACCGGCGTCGCCGCAGCGAGCGCATTATTGAAGCGTGGGCTGAAGGTCACGATGCTGGACGCGGGCCTGTCTCTCGAAGAATCAAAACAGCTTGCGCTGAATCGAACTTCATCGATGCCGCAGTCGGAATGGAAGAGTGACGACCTCGACGATTTCAAGGCTGGGACTGAAGCGACCGCGAAAGGTATTACGTTAAAACTCGCTTACGGATCCGACTTTCCCTATCGCGGAGCGGAACAGTTCATTGCGGCGAACGGTGACGTTGGCATCGTACCGTCGCTCGCGCAAGGCGGGCTTAGCAATGTTTGGGGCGCGGCCATGCTGCCCTACGCCTCGGAAGATGTTACTGACTGGCCAATTAAAATCAGCGATCTCGAGCCGCACTATCGCGCCGTCCTCGAGTTTACCGGTCTCGCCGGAGAGTCGGATGATCTAACGAGCAAGTTCCCGCTTTTCACAAAGCCGCACAACGGCCTGCAAAGCGGTTCAATAATCAACTCACTGCTTGAAGACATGCGAGCCAGTCGCGAGGAGTTAACGCAGCGCAATCTGATCTTCGGCCGCTCACGCCTGGCGGTTTCAGAACGGAACCAACACAGACTCGCCTGTGCGTCCTGTCGCATGTGCATGTATGGGTGCCCGCTGGGTCTGATTTACAATTCCGCGGACACGCTCAAGGTTCTGCGTCATGATCCCAACTTTACTTACCGCCCAAATATCATAGTCAGGGCTTTTCGCGAGCGGGGAGAACGGATCGAGATCGCGGCCTATGACTTGGCGACTAAGAGCGATGTTTCATTTCAAGCAGAGCGCCTTTTTGTCGCCGCCGGAACTCTCTCAACAACGCGATTGGTGTTGGAAAGTCTCGACGCTATGAATGCCAGCGTCCGGCTCAAAGACAGCCAATACTTTCTGCTGCCGTTTCTTCGCTATCGCGCGCCGGCCTCTTTCGACGCAAACGAACCGCAACACACGCTGGCCCAGGCCTTCATTGAAATCTTTGATGAAGAAGTCAGTAGAAGGAGCGTGCACCTACAAGTGTATGGTTACAACAGTCTCTATCGCGCAGCGATCAAGAACGCGATTGGTCCTCTCCATCACTTAGGCAAACCTCTTATCGACTCGTTCTTGAAGCGCTTCATCCTGCTGCAAGGCTATCTGCACTCGGATTACTCTCACGAAATCGAAGCTAGCCTGTTGCCTCGCGAGAAGAATGCACTGACAGCGCGGCTGGCGCTAAAAGTGAAGCAGAATCCCCAAACGAATGCGACCATCAAGCGGCTGACAAGAAAGCTTGGCTCAGTCAGGCCGTTCCTGCGCGGCACGCCGTTGAGCGCGCTGATGAAAATTGCGGCGCCCGGCAGAGGCTTTCATACCGGCGGTTCCTTCCCCATGAGAGCTTCCCCCGGCGAATTTGAAACGAACGTGCTGGGGACTCTGAGCGATTTTCGCCGGGTCCACATCGTTGATTCAAGTGTCTTCCCGAGCATAACGGCGAGCACCATAACCTTGACTGCGATGGCCAACGCGCATCGGATCGCCACGGAAATCTCTGCGTGAGTGGGCCCCCTCCGAATATGACGAAAACTCTTCGCATAGCAATTACCGGCGCCGGAGGATACCTGGGCAAATGCTTGTGCCGCTACTTCAAAGAGCGCGGCGCCGCTGTCTTCCAGTTGACAGGCGATGCGCGGAACGTCGATCCATCGCTGCCTACATCGCAGTTCTCACTTTCGACCGGCGTCGCCAAAAACTTTTTTGCGGACAATAGAATTGATTCACTGATTCATGCTGCTTACGATTTCAACCCCCGTTTGCCCGAAGCAATTCGGGACCGCAACGTCAACGGTTCGATGAATTTATTCAAACAGGCGCGCGCCGAAGGCGTCGAGCGCGTAGCGTTCATCTCGTCTATGAGCGCATACGCGGGATGCCGGTCTTTGTTTGGCCAGGCCAAGCTGGAAATCGAAAATGCCCTGGGCGAGACTATTCAAGGGTTCTCGGTGAGGCCAGGTCTAATTTACAGCACACCGCTTTCAGAATCGGGCAGCATGGTCGGCTCCTTGCTGAGTAGCATTAGCCGAGGGGGCCTGATACCGCTCATCGGCAATGGCGAGCAAGAACTTTATCTGATTCATGAAAACGATCTCGCTCGATTCATCGAACTGTTACTGCAAGAATCCAATGCCGGGCAAGACAAGCCATTCATTGCCGCGAATCCGCGGCCTTATACTCTGCGAATGATCATCAAACTGCTGGCGGAAACCGTCAGTGAGAAAAAAGTGAAACTCATCCCGGTTCCATGGCGGCTGGCGCGGACAGGTCTAAAGCTGCTGGAATCAGCCGGCGTTAATATGCGCTTTCGCAGCGACAGCGTTCTTAGTCTGGCGTATCAAGACAAGCAGCCGGACTTCTCCGCCGCCACAAAACTTTTCACTTTCAGAGATTTTGGCGCGGCGATTCGCGACGAAGGTGAGAGTGCCTAGAGTAGGGCTCAGAGTTGAAATTCTCTGCGTCGCTTCTGCGACCTCTGCGTCTCTGCGGTGAATAAAGGATCGAAAACACTCACCGCGGAGGCGCAGAGAACGCGGAGGTGGCGCTGAGAAAACCGAAATCAGGTCATTCCCAAAACGAGATAATTGCTGACAAATTCGAGGCCGTGTATATTCAGGCATTGATTCTTAACTGGATACTTGTGATTTATAAGTTCACCGAAACTTGATGAGCAATCACACGTCTGTAGCAACATCGACATCCATTATCGGTTCATCAACCTGCGTTTTATTGATTGCCCGTAACGCCTTTCGCGAAGCTGTCCGCGATCGGGTCCTCTACAATCTCGTCCTGTTTGTTTTACTGCTGACCGCGGGCGCGATTTTCCTCGGCGAACTCTCGGCCGGACAAGAAACAAAAATCATCATCGATCTGGGACTGAGCGCAATGCTCCTCTTCGGAGTCTTCATCGCGATCTTTGTCGGCGTGGGACTGGTCTATAAGGAGATCGAGCGGCGCACGCTTTATGCAATTCTCGCGAAGCCGATTGGGCGCGGCCAGTTTCTGCTCGGCAAGTATCTGGGACTTTGTCTCACCCTGTTGGTGAACGTGATCATCATGGGCGCCGGCGTGTCGCTCGCCCTCATTTACATTCGCCGGGGCTGGGATCCATTAGCGATAAAAATCTGGCCGGCTATCATGCTGATCTACTTCGAGCTGATGATCATCACGGGTGTGGCATTGCTGTTTTCAACCTTCTCTTCGCCCGCGCTGTCCGCGCTGCTGACCTTCTTTGTTTTCGTGATCGGACACTTCAGCGCTGATTTGAAGAGTCTCAGCAGCACGAGCAACCAGGTTGCAGCGCGTCTGGTTTTTCGCGCGCTCTATTATTTACTTCCAAATCTAACAACCTACAGCGTCATCACTCCGGCCGCGCACGGATCATCGCCCGATATGCAATCAATTATCCTCGCAGTCGCATACACGATCGTGTACAGCATTGTGTTGCTGGCGGTCGCGACATTGATCTTCAGCCGGAGGAATTTCAAATGAAGAACAGCCTTCTGCTGCTAATAACGATTGTGATCGCGCTGATTGTCTCAGTTATGTTAGTGCGGGCCATCGACGCGCATCGCGCAAGCGTGCCGGCGCAATTTGGCGACGAGTCGTTGTATGTGAATGCGGCGACGGCGAAACGCATGGCGCTGGCTTTCAACGGGCTGGCGGCGGATTGGTATTGGATGCGATCGCTGCAATACGTGGGCGGCAAGATCGTTGCTTTTGAGGATACACATACTGAGAGGTTTGGCCTTGGCGATCTCGATCTTCATGTGCTGCCATCGCTGCTGCGCGTGAGCACGGCGCTCGATCCGCAATTTGTCGCTCCGTATGAATACGGCGCGATGCTCCTTCCTGAAATAAGTCCGGACGACGCAACCACGTTACTGAACTCCGGTGTTGCGGCTAATCCAAAAACGTGGCGCTTGTATCACTTGCTGGGATACGTCTATTGGCAGCGCCATCACTACGAAATGGCGAGCGAGATTTATGCCAAAGGCGGGAATTTGCCCGGCGCGCCCCCATGGATGGCCGCGATGGCCGCGCGCATGAAGGGCGAAGGCGGTTCGCGCGACGCCGCGCGTGAGATGTATAGCCATCTCTACGATGCTTCGAACGATCCGGCGGTCAAGGATATGGTCGACAAGCAGTTGATGCGCCTCAAATCGCTCGATGACCGCGACGAGATTCGAAACGTGCTGAACGCTTATAAGGCCAGAAACGGCCGGTGCGTTTCTTCATGGAGGGATGTCGCCAGTGAATTGCGCGCGGTTCGACTGAGTCTGGACGCAAAGAGCGGCGCCCCCCTCGATCCGTCAGCCACGCCTTATGAGTTGATTAAGAACGGCTGCGACGTGGGCCTGGATATGAATACGAGAGTGCCGTTCAGATAAAATATGCCACAGAGGCACAGAGACACGGAGAAAATAATTATTGAAACAGCGAGGCACCGTCTCTTTTTTCCAGATGTCTCTGTGACTCTGTGTCTCAGTGGCAGTTCAGAAGTGATATGCCGGTAATCGAAATCAACAATCTGACAAAGGATTACGAAGTCGGATTCTGGCGCAAGCAGAAAGTGCGGGCGCTCGACGGTCTGTCGCTGACGGTTCAACCTCATCAAATCTTTGGTTTTCTGGGGGCCAATGGCGCAGGCAAGACCACCACGCTGAAGCTGCTGATGCGACTCATCTTTCCGACGGCCGGATCGGCGCGCATTCTCGATCGAGACATCAGCGACGTTTCAATGCACGCGCGTATCGGTTATCTTCCTGAAAGTCCCTATTTCTACGATTACCTGACTGCCCGCGAGTTTCTCAATTATTGCGGAGAGTTATTTGGTCTGGACACGAGTGTTCGTAACGCGCGTACTGAGGAGTTGCTGACCCGCGTTAATCTTGATCAAAAAAGTTGGGATCGCCAACTGCGCAAGTTCTCAAAGGGAATGTTGCAGCGCGTTGGCCTGGCGCAAGCTTTGGTGAATGATCCCGAAATAGTTTTTCTCGATGAGCCGATGAGCGGACTTGATCCTGTTGGGCGAAGAGAAGTACGCGACTTAATCGCCGCGCTTCGCGATGAGGGCAAGACTGTATTCATGTGCTCGCATATTCTTTCCGACATCGAAGTGCTGTGCGACAGCGTTGCGATTCTCAAGGGCGGACGCGTGGCGCGCTCAGGTTCGCTCGAAGAACTGCGGGCGCAAGAAACTAACGCAATCGAGATTATTGCTACTGGCGCCGATTCGTCAGCGTTGAAACAAGTCCTTTCGGCGAAGGCAGAAGTGACGTCAACACCGAGCGGTATTCGGATCGAAGTTGCAGATGAGAAGGATGTAGACAGCGTGATTGCTGCGCTGCGAAAAATAGGTGGGAAGCTCGTTTCAGTTCAGCCGGTGAGACAATCGCTGGAGGATCTATTTGTTTAGGTGTCGGAAGCCCGACCGTGAGGGAGGGCAACAATAGTTTTCATTCATCAATGAGTTACCACAGAACCTGGCCAGTTGCCCTCCCTTACGGTCGGGCTTCTGACACGCTATCGCAACGTAAATCCCGTTACTTCCATTTTGATATTCGCGCGATCGTCTTCATCGGTGAATCCATCGATCAAGATCGAGACGCGCATGGTTTTGTTGGGATCCAACTCTGGTTGGCGGACGGGAATCACTACGACCGTTCGTTCTTTAACAGGTTTTCCGTCGTGGTCCACAACTGCGCCGCGCACTTCCAACCCTGTGAGCGTCCGGCCGGCGAAATTTCGCACAGTCGTATGCAAGGTCATCACGGTGTCGCCCAATGCTCGCTTTGCTTCATCAGCTTCGGGATCGTCGAGCGCGACCAGTTTGATGTATTTGTCCCAGTCGGGCGAACCGGGGCGAATAGCGCCTTGCAACGTCGGTGGCGGGCTGATCGCGACGGATTTGCGCAGCAACAGATAAAAGAATCCGCCAATCACCACGGCCGCAATCGCAGCGACAACAACAATCAGTGTCGTGCGCGACTTCTCTTCAGGAATGCTGTGTTCTGCCGGCATATAGGCGCTGGCCTGACCTCCGTTCGCATGCTTGCTTTAGACGCTCATCTTACCCGGAGCATGATGAATAATTCGTCCCGCAGTCTCGGTATAATATGCGCGTGAACGCGATCACAATTACGCAAGCCGCGACCTGGTCGCTACCGCCCCCCGGTACTGACCTCACCCTCAATCAGCATACTTCCTATTCGTCACTGGTCTTGTCGCGCTCGCAGCCTTTACAATTAAATCCATGAATTGTCCTGTTTGTAAATCATCTGAATTATCAATGAAGCAATTGGACGCGAATCTTACTTCGCAGCAGTGTCCGGCGTGCCGCGGGAATTGGATCGCCGGCGCCGAGTACTGGAACTGGATTGAAGAACACAAAAGCGACCTCGCCGAACGCGTGCTCGAGCACGAAAACTTATCGCTCGCTGAACCGGGTTTCCCAATCGATTGTCCGGAGTGCCGCTTCCGCATGGTGAAGTATTTGGTTGGGCGCGGTCTGGGGTTCTCAATCGATCATTGTCAGGGGTGCAAGGGGATTTGGCTCGACGGAAATGAATGGGAAGCGTTGAAGAAGCGGAACCTGCATGACGATTTGAACCTGATGTGCGAAAAAAGAAGATGGAGCAAATCTACACCGGCAGATTCGGCGAGGAAGACTATGCTGAGATAAAGCGAATTAGATTCTGGCTGGATTCAAAAACGAATCGTGAAGAGTTGATCGCTTATTTGATCGATAAAGCGCCCTTTGACGCGTGAACCCGAAGGTAGAGCATGGCGGAGATGGACCCAACAAAACTATGGTATCAAACCAATCTCGACGTGTTTCTGAATCACTGGTTTGCGAATTATGCGGAAGCGCGTGCCTCGCTTGAGCATCGCGGCGGCTTTCTGCTCCCTTATCAAACGCACTTCTTCGTTTGCCAACCGGATGTGATCACGGCCCTGGGGTTGGATCCTGACGACTCAGATTGGAAAAAGATCGGGTACGACTGTGCCCGTCCACAGGATAAGGACGCTTTCGCGCGTCTGCGCGAAAAGCGCGAACGCGTCGTGCGGGCCGCGGCAGAAACTGCTAAATAGGTTATGTGGCACGCGCATCTTGCGCGTGGATACACGGGCGAGACGCCTGTGCCACATCTCCAAAATAATTCATTATCCGTCCTACGGGCCAGTCACTGCCGTGAACCGTAAGCCGAGCGTTATCGGCGAGCCGTTTTCGTTCGCTGCGATCGTTTAGCAAATCCATGATCGCCATGGCCATTGCTTCAGTGGCGCCAACCGGGACCAGCCGGCCGTTCTGATTGTCTTCGATAATTTCGCGCGCGCCTTCCGAAGCATTCGCCACGACGGGCACGCCGCCAGCCATCGCTTCGACAATCGATAATCCAAAAGGCTCTGAGCGCGCGGGGGAGACGAAGAGATCGAGTGTCGATAGTAAGTCCGCAACCTCATCAACCCAGCCAATGAGCTTGACTGTCTGATCCATTTTCAAGTTGCTAATCAATTTTTCAAGCGCAGCTCTGTTTTCACCTGATTGAGATTTGTCCTCGCCGGCAATTATGAATTCGACATCGTCTCGATCTGTTTGCACAATCGCAGCCGCGCGCACAAAGTCTTCCTGCCCCTTGATTGGCGCGATGTGACCAATCATGCCCAGTCGCAGTTTGCGATCGGTCACTTTGTCTTCTCGGGATCGCGCGAACTTCTGGACGTCGATGCCGTTGTGGATCATGACTATTTTTTCCGCGGCAAAGATTCGTTGTGAATTCAACGATGCGGCGACTGCCTGGGAGACGGCAATCACCCGCGCAGTTCGGCGCAGCGTCAACTTATGAATTCGATTCAGCGGAAACAACACGTGACGCGTCAGCACCAGCTGCGCCTTCGATCGACCGGTTGCCAGGGCTGCCAGCGGATAGTCTCGCGCCACGTGAGCGTGCACAATTTCGATCTGATGCTCACGAACGAACCGCGATAACCTGACCGCACTGGCGAGATTGAGCGAATTGCGCATCGGCAATTCGATAATTTGTTTGGGCGGCAGCGACCGGAGCTCCGCGCGCACAGGAGACGCAGGACTCAGCGCGGCAAAGACGTCGTGACCGCGTCGCGCGAGCGCGTTCGCCAAATCGGCGAGATGTCTTTCGCCGCCACCAATCTCGCGTGCCGAACAGATTTGCAGGATTCGCATAGCTAATGTGTCAGAAGCCCGCGCGTAAGCAAGGGCGACTCGCGCGACAGTTGCCCTCCCTTACGGTCGGGCTTCTGACACGCGACAGAATCTAACACAAACCATTGGGCGGTATTACTCTCGACTTGAGCTTCCCTTGTCGCGTGTAGTACAAGCATCGCTTTCGTTGTCCGCTCGAATGACCTCAGATACCAAAGCGCCGAACTGCCTTCTCTGCAAACGTCCGCTGCGTCACGTTGGCGAGGACTTCGTGCGCAAGCAAATCTACCAATGCGACCAATGCGATTACGTCATGACGCCCGTCGCGACGACTGAGGACGCGAGTGCGCAATATGACGACCCTGAGTACTTCGATGGCTGGGGCTGCAACATGGAGTTTGATTACGATCGCTTCGAGCCCGCGGTTCATGAGCAGGTGCAGCAGTATCTCGATTTCATAAAGAAACACACACGCGGAAAGTTACTTCTCGATGTCGGCACGGGAAGCGGATTGTTACCGCACCTGGCCCGGCAAGCGGGCTTTGAAGTTGAAGGCACAGACCTATCAAAGCACGTCAGCGAGAATCTTCCGGTGAAAGGGGGCTTTCCAGTTCATCACGGGGCTTTGGAAGAAATCACTTTTCGGCGCAAGTACGATGTCATCACGATGCTCCACGTGCTTGAGCACACGAGCGATCCACTCTCGACGTTGATGCGCGCCAGAGAGATTCTGAATGATGAAGGTTATGTAGTGGTCGTCGTTCCGAATTACCAGAGTATTGATACGCGCATCAAGAACCTGCTTTCAAAGCTTAAATTGAAGAGCCGCCCGTACAAGCACCTCGCGTTGGGCCATCATAACTATGTGTTCTCAATGAAGAGCCTGGGGCTTTTGGGGCGCGCCGCTGGTTTGCAAGTTATCTATCGCACGACCACGCAACCCGCGTGGCGATCGAGCGCGCTTTACAGCTTGTTCGAACGGTATCAACTGGCAACGTGGTGCTGGATCGTTTATCAGAAAGAAGTCAGACTCACTCCGCAATGACTACGTCTCGAACTCGTAAATCCTGGAAAAAGAAATTGCTGCTGGTGATCTTCGGGCTCTCGTTTGGGCTCTTGATGAGCGAAGTCTTGCTGCGGGTGATTGGTTATTCGTACCCGCTGTTTTACCGCACTGATTACTATCGCGGCTTCGCGTTGCTGCCGGGCGCTGAGGGGCGCTACCAGCGCGAAGGTGGATCTTATGTTCGTATCAACAGCGATGGCTTGCGCGATCGAGAACACGCCAGGGCGAAACCCGCGAACACTGTCCGCATCGCGGTGCTCGGCGATTCATTCACTGAGGCGATGCACTTGCCGATGGAACAGACTTTTTGGTATTTGCTTCAGCAGAAACTTCAAGACTGCAATGCATTTCCCGGCAGGCAAGTTGAGGTAATCAATTTTGGCGTTTCCGGATATGGGACCGCGCAGGAATTGATGACCCTGCGGCAGGAGGTCTGGAACTATTTGCCGGATATCGTGCTGCTTGCGTTCACCACGCTCAACGATGTGTACGACAATTCGCGCGCGCTCAGCAAGACGGAAGACGTGCCCTATTTCATCTATCGCGATGGCCTGCTGGCTTATGACGCTTCGTTTCGCGACTCAAAAACCTATCGGCAGAGATATTCGCGTGTGAACCAGGTTGGCCGGTGGATTCACAATCATCTGCGGGTCATTCAACTGATTCATCACGTCCAATTCGTCGCCAAACTTCGACTGACCGACTGGCGCAACAGACGAAAGCTTGCGCGGACTCAGTCGCGGTCATCTGCCGAGTCAATGCTGACAATTCCCAAGGCTGAGGAGATCGGCATCGAAAATATGATCTACTTTGAACCGCGCGACGAAGACTGGAAAGAAGCCTGGCATGTTACGGAGGGCCTGGTTGAGGAAATTCGCAATGATGTGAATCAGAAAGGCGCAAAGTTCCTGCTGGTAACTTTGAGTAACGCGATTCAGGTTTATCCCGATCCGGTCGTGCGCCAGAGATTTCTTCAGCAGATTAGTGGGGACACGATCTTTTATCCCAACCTTAGATTGAGAGCGCTGGCAGATCGCGAACAGATCGATTTCCTCGATCTGGCCCAACCAATGCAAGCCTACGCAGATCAGAACAGAGTCTTCTTACATGGATTTGGTAGTGACCTGGGAAATGGTCACTGGAATGCAGATGGTCACCGACTAGCGGCTGAGTTGATCGCACAGAAGCTTTGCAGCGACGGGGCAGTAGCCCGACCGTAAGAGAGGGCGCAATTACCTGGCTTACCTAGTGTTAATTGTTTAGAGGCTGCCCTTTTTGAGCGCCGAAGGCTCCAAATGCAACAGCCTGGGCCAATGGCCCAGGTCCGGGAGCACACATTGATTTGGAGCGCTGAAAGCGCGGCATATATGACAAGGCTCAAAGCATTCGGTGAATCCATTCTCAAAAAGACCATCACATTTCGCACTTTCAGCGCTCTGTTGATTGCGGCTTCACCCACCCGGCCCGCTGGACCGGGCTATTACATTTAGCGCCTTGGGCGCACTTCGCGAGGTATTCAATTAGCATGATTAGGTAGGTCAGGTGTCTTGTTGCTCAATTGAGGGCGAGGCAATCACTTCACGATCGTGAAGTCCATCCACTGGCTTGCGGTTTGATGTTTCTTGTCGGCAAGCGCGTCGGTAACAATTATCTGCAGCATATAATCACCCGGCGCCAAATCTGTGCCCAATCGAATCGAGCCGCCACCAACCAGCCGCTTCACATCCGGCTGGCCGTCTATAGGCATTGGATTTTGCTTCCCGGTGAACACAGGTTTGCCGTCGCGAAAAATATTTACCTGCGTCATCAATTGCGGCGCGCTCGTTTTTTCCACGTGTGCGTTGTAAACGTAAAAGCCGTAACTCAAGAACATGCCGTTTTGAAAATGCCGCACGGCCGGACTTGCCTCGGCGTAGCCCTTGTCAATGCCTTCCTGATCAGCGGCTGGGCTGTCGGCGTTCGCAGCTTGAGAATTTGCCGCGGCGTTCGTCGAAGGGCCGTTTGTTTTTGGCGGCAGATAACCTCTCAACGCGAGCCCCGAGAGTGCCAGCCGGTTCTTTTTCAAGTCGGGAACCTCGACGAACTGGCTCGCCGATCCGATCCGGTCAGTCGCGGTGTCGCGCAAAGACATTCTGAGCTGATACGCGCCTGGTTTCTTAACCGGTACGGTTACGTAGTAAACCAGGCCGTCGCGTTGCGCGCGTTTGTATAACTCGTCAGGCAGTTTGAGCGTATAGGTGCGTCCGACTTGATCAATGAAAATGCCGTTGTCGCCAAAGGTAATTGACAAGACATCGAAGACACACTTGTGCGTCTTGTCCGGCTCTTCGGTGAAGGTGAGATCGTGCGCGTCGATGTGCAGGATCGATCTCATGTATGAACCCGCTTTCGCGTCGTTGGCAAAGAGCGATGTCAGTTGCAGATGAACGCCGGTTGCGCCAAAAGGCGAAGCGAGCGCGTCGAATAACTTCTGTGCCAGACTACGCGGCGCGGATTTCTCTTCATCGGTGAATCCCAGAAATCCATTGCGCATGCGCACGTTGAATTTTCCGGGGCGCGTTACTTTGAGGCTGAGTTGATGAAAGGTGCGTCTGCCCGTGCGCTTATCGAAGGTTGATTCATCCGGTCGATAACCGATCAGGTAAAAGCCCTTCTGATCTTCGAGCACGCGTCTAATTCCGCCGCTGAGATCGTTCGTATTGCGAATTGCGATGCCGCCTGTTTGTCGCGCGAGAAAATCCAATCCCTGTTGTGTATCGAAAGCCTGATTGCGGCGCGTGGTCAGGGCATCTTGCAGCTGTTGAGTGTCCCGGCCAGACAAATCATCGGCCGCAGTAACGCCTAAGGTCTGCAACCCGGTCGCGTTCATTGTATAAATCACCACTGAGGCGCGTCCGGCTTCATCGATCAGGCGGCGCAGCTTCTCACGCGCCAGATAATTATGCGTCGGATCGTCGAGGTTATAGATTCGAAAGCCATCCGACACCAGCAAGATTGATTTGCGTCCCGGCAACTCTTTCAGGCCTTTGACCACATAACTCACGGCCCCGAGCGTGCCGACCGCGAACGTGTCTTTGCGAAAGTCATTCAGGTCCTCATTGGCTTGATCTATTTCCGCGCCCTTTGCGCCGGGCGTGGGCGGCTGAATCGGATCGAACGCGCTGATACCGCTGCGCCCGTTTGCGTTCCACTTCACCCGCTCGACGGCTGCCTGGAGTTGTCGTTTGTCGGAGGTGAATTGTTGCAGGGCGCCCATGCCGCCGCTGGTGCGAATGATCGCGACCAGATCCCCGGACTGTATTTGTTCGTCGACAAATTTCTTCAGAGCGCGCCGCACATAGTAAGTGCTCTCGAAAGACAAACCGAGATCATCGACGACGATTGCAATCGTTCGTTTTATATCTTCGGGTCTGAGTCGCGCCGTCGGAATTGGGGGCGCCGTTTTGTCGATGGCTGCGGACTTAGCAACGCGTTCCGTGGGAGCGCTCTCACTAAGATTGAAACTAAAATGAGTAATCTTCTGCTTGTGACCGTCTTCAAAAATCTCGACTTCCTCGGGCTTTAGATCCGTAACGAGCTTGCCATTTTTGTCGGTCACAACCGCGTCGACCTGGACCAGGTTCGAGGTGATGCGCACGACGTCAAC
>QHXH01000141.1:0-2111 GCA_003222855.1 Acidobacteriota bacterium | reverse complement strand
TCTGCGAAATCTCAGCGGCCTCTGCGTCTCTGCGGTGAATATTAGCTTGAGAACACTCACCGCGGAGACGCAGAGAACGCGGAGGAGGCGCAGAGAACTTCAAATCAGGATACTGCCAGGCAACACCAACTGTTTAGACGATCACGGCCCGCCCCCGGTTTCAAAACTTCAATGATTTATGGCAACGCGGCCTGTAAGATGCGCTCATAAAACTCGATGTATTGCGGAATGATCTTGTCCGTGCTGTAGCGACTGATCGCCGACTCACGCGCCCGGCGACCCATCTGCCGGCGCAGCTTCTTGTCATTCAGCAAGCGGACTGCGTCATTAGCCATCTTGTCGACATCGCCGACCGGGCTAAGGAATCCTGTCTCGCCGTCATCGACGACTTCCGGCAGCCCGCCGACGCGCGACGCGATCACGGGAAGTTCACAGGCCATTGCCTCCAACGCAGCAAGACCAAACGATTCCTGCTCAGACGGCAACAACAAGACGTCCGAAGCGCAAAGATAATCGACGATGCGAGCTTGTTTGCCGACGAAGACGCATTGGTCCGCCACGCCCAGACATCGCGCGCGATGAATGCAATTCGTGCGCTCGCTGCCGTCGCCAACCATTACCAGGCGGGCTTTGGTTTTCATCAATACGCGCGCGAAGATCTCGACGCAATCAACCGGCCGCTTGACGGGACGAAAATTCGAAACATGGACCAGCACGGGCGAGCCGTCCGGAGTAAGATATTCGCGCAGGTCGCAATCAATCTTCGGCCTGTATTCATCCGGGCTGACGAAATTCGGGATCACTTCGAGGCGATCGAATTCGAAATGCTCAATCGTCGCTTCCTTTAAATAATGCGAAATCGCGGTGACACCGTCCGATTCCTCGAGAGCATATTTCGTGATCGGCAGGTAAGATCGATCGGCGCCCACGAGGGTGATGTCAGTTCCATGCAGCGTCGTTATCACGGGCAGTCGACGATGACTCTTGATCGACTCGCGCGCGAGGATCGCGCTAATCGAATGCGGGATGGCGTAATGCACATGCAGCAGATCGAGATTCTCGTTTTCAGCTACGGTCGCCATCTTCGTCGCCAGCGCCAGCGTGTACGGCTGATGCTCGAACAACGGATAAGACATCATCTCGACTTCATGAAAACGCACGCGCTCATTCAATTCAGTCAGCCGCGTCGGCAAAGCCGAGGAGATGAAATGCACGGTGTGCCCGCGCTCGGCAAGTTCTTTCCCCAGCTCAGAGCCCACAATGCCGCTGCCACCATAGGTCGGATAGACTGTGATGCCGATATTCATGAGCGCATGAGAGTATGCAGCGGGCGTGAGCGGGAGGCAACGTCAGAAACGAATTCAAATTCGGTCGAACCAATAAGTAGGTTCGCGATGCTGGTTGGCAACGGCTATTACGACGATTGTCTCTTCATCGATGCCGTAAATCAGAGAATAAGGAAACCGCGTAAAGAGGGACCGTCTAACCTGCGGCTCAATCTGCTTGCCCGCATGTGGATACAACCTAACGAGCCGAACAACACGATCCAACTCATCGAGGAATTCACGGCTGAGGCCTTCTTCTCTTGATTCGTACCATCGGACCGCGTCATCTACTTCCCGATTGGCCAGACTGAGAAAGCGGATTTCCATCATCGCCGGTATTTGGCCATCACTTCTTCGTACGAGACAGTGGGAATGGTCCCGGCTTTGTAAGCGGCCCAGCGCTTCCTCGCTTCTTCGGCCCAAATCCGGTCGATTTCAGGATCAGGTTTGTCCAATTCAGCGAGAATCACGTCTACCAAACGCAGCTTCTCCGCGTCGGGTGAGATTCTGGCGCCCTGCGTACACCTCGCTCAAGCGAGGTGTGAATGAAACTGTTCTTTTCAGGGTCGAATAATTATTTCGGTTGTGGTACCCGTGGGGGTTGCATCCACAGGCTGTTGAATTGCAGGATTTCAGCGTGCTTTTGGTTTGATGAAAAAACATATTCTCATTTACGGCCTTTGCGGGGGAATTCTCATTGTTGTCCTCAAGCTTATCGAATACCGCTTTCTGGTGCTCGAGCATTCCGTAGAGATTTACGGAGGTCTGGTTGCGGTGATCTTCGCC
>QHXH01000140.1 GCA_003222855.1 Acidobacteriota bacterium | reverse complement strand
AAGTTGAAGATGCGCTGCGAAGTGGCGTTGCAACTAAGCCGGAATTGTTGGCCGCGGGCTATAACTCAAACCCAGCGCGACTGCCAACGTATTTGAAGAACGGCGGGGCGAATTGGAAAACGCTGATTCCTGCCGAAACGCAGATGTATCTATCGATCTATAAGGAAGTTGACGGGAATATTGATTTTCATCGGCGTGATACTGCGAACCCGACAACCAGCGACACAAAGACGTCAGCTCCACCTCAGATTCCGAGAATTGTATCGTTAGCGGCGTGGCTTGACAGAGCATTCGCGGACAGTCTCCTGGCGCGAATGTTTTCGTGACCGAGATTTGTCCGCTCACTTATCGCGATCCCACGTGGCTTCGCCTTGCGCGTTCTCGCCGTCTTCCATGTCCTTGCGCGAGTTGTACAGCGACATCTTCATTTCGTCGGTTTTGTTACCATCGCCGAATGAGATGTGCAGGAACTTCGTCAGGTAATTAAGGTTCGCGTCAGTGGTAATCTCCAGATGAAACTCGCGACCGTTTGTCACGCGGGTGACATCGCGGTAATTAACCGCTTTGTCGTTCCCAAACTTTATCGTGCTTCCGGTAATGACAAGTGTTTCGCCGCGGCCGTTTGACCATTCGCCGAAGTAAGGTTCTCCCCTGCCAATTAAGTCAACGGATTTTGACGCAAGCGTCCTTACATCCGCTCGGGGCTGATCGATCACTCGTCCTGTTGCAACACAAAAAAGCGGCAGCACGAAAACCAATGCCGCCGCCACCAGAATCAAAGAAGAGATTCGCTGCATTGTTAAGTCCTTGAGTTTCTTCATAAACAAACCGCAAATAGGATAAGCATCTTACTTTCGCGAGCGGCGTTAGAGTACCGACTTCAGTCGGGCATTTTGCCTGACGAATGAAAGGCCCAACTAAAGTTGGTACTCTAGACCCCCTTATTCAGACGCTATTCAGTTAGGAAATAGTGAAGGTCGCCGACTTCTGATCCTTCTGCGCTCCAGAGTCATCCATCAGCGTCACTTCGACCTTGTACTTTCCTTTGGGCCAACCAGCCGGCGGCGGAGTAAACGTGTAAGTTGCCGTGCCGCTACCCTCGAGATCCAATATCTTCTCGAGACCGGGAATCGGACCGGGTTGCTGGCCGGCGACATCGTCGAACGCGAGTAAACCTTTAACTTTCACTTTGCCAGGCGCATTTGAGACCGTGCCCACGACGTAAACAGTATCATTGGGCCCGAAGGTGCTAGTTTCAGATGATCCGGCTTTATCTTTGCTGACTTTGAGGCTGCTAAGATTTGCCGTGCTCATACTGCAAGCCAGAATTACCACCAACAAGAGAACCGAACAGATTGCTAAATTCAGATTAGATTTTCGCATTCGCATCCTTTCGTTTGCAGAAATAATTTCTTGAGGGCGCCAGACTATTTTACGGATGGCCTAGCCAAGACCCAAACGCTTGACAGCGGCTTCCTCGAATTTCTCGTAATCAACGTCGTCCATGAAAATCCTGGCCTTCGGAACAGTCGACGCTTTGCCATTCGTCTTGCGCACGCCGGTCAAATAGTTGGTGCTTTCGGCAGCCGCTTTGCCATTCGCTCGATCACGCTCCGCATAGTCAAATCCAATCAGCATGAAACGTTGGCTGGCCGGATCGTAGCGGAAGCGAAAAGTTACATCAGATACTTCGCGTGATCCGTGATCCTGTTCGACGACGATGACATTGTTTTCAATCTTTACATTGGCAGGCGCGTCGACAACGCCATAGAACGCTCCGCCGCACCCCGTGCACTGGAGCAATTTGTCGGCGATCGCGGCGCGCGACAGTTTGCCGTTAGCGTCCTGAAGCAGAATAACCAGCGCTCGCGCACGATCATTCACCTCGTCTGAGGCTTTCGCCGGCTTGTCCTCGATCAGCTTCAATACATAGTCAGCTGTGCCGTCGCCGTTGAGATCGGAAGATAGTTGCTCTTCAAGTTTCCAGCCGGCGGGAATGAAATTACGCGTGTCGCTGCCAGTCGCCGGTATCGTTCGTCCTGAGCCAAACACCAGGACGTAAGCATGACGAAACCCAAAATCAGTAGACCAACACGAACCATTATATTGTCTCCTCTAAAGGTTGTTGATGTGACAGAATCTCAGTTCAATTGGACGCCTGCTCTATTGTTTTCTGGTGATTTTTCGCAACGCGTCGACGATCTGCTTCTAAGTCTTCTGTTCGCCGGAACGACGATCCACGAAGTCACACGAAACGTCACTCCACAAGAGCTCTTTTTTCGTGCGGTTTCGTGTGATTTCGTGGATCGTGCGTTTCGCCTTACCTAAAAGAACGGGCGCCCTGATTGAAAGTGGCCCCACTACCTCACTTCGAATTATTCGGTCTATTGTGGCGTGCCGGAGCTAATCGAGCTGACTTCGAAATCGGTCTTCGCACAGGTTTGGATGTCCGTGCGCACGACAAACGGTCGGGCGACACGTGGAGCTGTGACTCTAACCTTCTGGTAGGTCGGGCAAGGCTTACCCATGTGGCCGGCGCCGCCGGAGTTGTAATTGAGATTGAACCAGGCGGTTTTACCTGGCTCAAGCGTGGCTGCTGCATTCGGCTCGTCCAATTTCTGTCTAGTGGCGCGTCGAATAACCGCTCCTCTCTGGTTCAAAAGTTCGAGAGCCGGATAACCATCAAGCGTGCACGCGGAAGACGATACGTTCGTGAAAATGTACGGCGTCATGCGCACCCCGCCCATGGCTGCGTCCGTCTCGCCTTCCTTGATTCTCAGGTCTTCACGAACGCACGGACGAACGCGCCATTGAGCCGGTCTATTCGCTGGATTGATCGTGGAATACGCTTCGTGAGTGCTCGCTCGTGCCCGATCATTTTGCATAGCGGAGAGGCTGACGAATACAAATAAGAAAGTTAAGCTAATCCTTTTCACGGTTGTCTTTCTTCCCTCACTGACCAACTAATGGAAAGCCGCTCGGCCAGGAAAGCGTCTCCTGGCCGAGCGCTAAAGTGATGTTCATCTGAAAAGGCCGTGTTTTTATGGCATCGTCAAATGAAATTTGTACCAACCTGACTTTCCAAAAAACCGCCCGCCTTCTTTGTCATAGAGCGCCAGGTAAAACTTCAAATCATACTGGTCGCCGCTCTCCATGTTGAGGGCGTCGTAGGGAACGAAAATTTGCAGATCGTTGTAAACGGCCGGATCGTAAGCCGGCGTGAAGTTAGCGTGCGCTGAGACATTGCCCTTCTTGTCTTGATAGTTCGCGTCGCCGGCTTTCAATGGCGTATTGTCCGCATCATCATAATAGAAATACGCAATCATCATGCAGGGGACGCCCTTGCCGTACTTCACCTGAAACTTTGCATGGACGCGCATTCCCTTCTCGCCGTCAACTGTTACGTTGTGTACGATGCGAGCGCCTTCATAAACTGCCTCGGGATCGTCAGGCACGAGAATGTTGTTCATGGCCGTATTTACCGGCTCAATCTTTAGCCTGGCAGGCGCCGATGCATGATTCGTTAGCGGGCTAATCAGCGATACCGCAAAGACCAGGCTGATAATTAGCGCGCGCCAGGACCTTGACGTTTTTTTCATGATCTCTCCTCTTTCTTACTGTCGGGTTCAAATGTAAAAACAAATGCATTAAGCGTGAAAGGCATTAGCTGGTCTTGTAAAGACTTCCGCCTTCCACAGTCCAGAGCTTACCGTTCAGCGTGGTCAGCACCGTCGTTTGACCATAGCTGCCTCGATCGCCAACCACGGTACTGGTTCCGTTCGGATCCACCCGGTACATTGTGCCCGAGTTGTCGAGCATCCAGAGGAAACCCGATCCGCTGATCATCACGCTGATGTTATTGAACTCACCTTCCTTGCCGATTTGGGCCCACTTCAAGTTGGCAGGATCGGTCCAGTAGAGATTGCCATTTTCGATTGTCCAAAGCTTGCCATCCATCCCAGCCAAATCGGTGCAACCTTTGAAGTCGCCTTTATCGACCAACGTGTCGTTACCGCTCTTGTCGGTTTTCCAAAGCGAGCCATCCGGCTCGATCGAATAAAGGATGCCATTCAAACCGGCCATCGCAACGGTCTTGCCCCACCCGCCGCCTTCGCCGGATTTTTCCCATTTGCCGGTTGCTGGATCGCTCTTGTAAAGTGTGTCGCCCTCGACGGTCCAGAGCAAGTGGTCCATCGCTTCCAGGTGCTTCAACTTGGTAAATGAACCCTTCTCTCCAACCTGGGTGAAGTTGCCCGTTGCGGGATCGGTTTTATAGAGAGAGCCGTCCGCCTCAACGCTCCAGAGGAATCCATCCATACCGACCATGTCGACTGTGGCTTTCCAGTCCCCTTCCTTGCCAACCATCTCCCATTTGCCGGTGACGGTGATGGGCGCATTGGCGCCGGTGGCGCTGGAGCTACTGGCGCCGGAAGTATTGGCTGCCGGGCTGCTGGTGGTTGCCGGCCTATTGCTCGCTGTATTGGACGGTGTGTTTTCCGCTTTATTACCGCAGGACATTACGGTCGCGGCCAGGGCCACGGCCAGAACAAATACGGGGGATTTCATTGATTGTCTCCTTATGATTTTGACGGGGTTGTTTTGTCATCGATGTCGTCTGCCTTACTTAAGCGGCAGCGACCTCTGCCGTGTGGCGTCATTTTTGTGGATTACTCCGAGGTACGAGATTTGGAAAGATGATTCAGTGACGAATTCAAAGAATCCGAGAATATGCAAGACTTCAGTCCGCATGTCAATAAGTATTTAGTATTTTTCGTGGAATCAGCGAGGGACCCAGAGGTTTCACATCAGGGTCGTGTAAGACGGGAATGTGCGCTCTTGATTAGTAACTCGGCGTGATCTCGATGAGGCGGTGAAGTGGATCGAAGCGTAATCGGAATGGCCGTAAAGCATTTAGACCGAGCAGCACAGGAGCATCCGAAGACGCTCCATAAATCATGTCGGTGGGAACATTTCTCAGTACCAGAGACCCAATCGAAACCGTACGCGGTGCGACTCGATGCGCTGAAACACGGCCTCCTACATCGTGAACGGCGGACCGCGATGAACGTTCATTTGCTGGTTCACCGCTTTGCACAGCCAGGCCCAGGCTCGAGCCGGTATCAATCAGAGTCGTTTCCCCGGTGTCGAGTTGGACAAAAGGGCGGTGGCTATTTCCCTGCTGTTGCCACGCGACAACCGCGCCATCGCGAGGCTGCGCGCGTAGGCTCAAGCGAACCTCACGTGGATCGAAGGCAGATAACTCGTGACGTGGAATGTCAATCGAATACCCCAACGACGAAAATGCATCATTCGGATCAAGCAGACCGTCAAGATCGCTGGGCAGACCGTCAGTGACAACGACATCCGGCTTTGCCGGTAACTGGTTCTGGCGATCTCCAATGGCAATGCTCTGCACGAATCCGGCATCGGCAGATACAACTACGCCGCTAAGTCCGGCAATCGATGGTCCTGGCCCGGTGTGAATACTAACTCCGGCTGCGCTTGCGGCTCGGTGTGACATCAGCGTGACGCCTGCTCCAGTGTCGATAGCGAAGGTGAATGGGCCGATTGAATTGATCCAGGTATCGACGAGCAATCCGCGGCCGTGAACTTCGCGAAACGTAACCGAGCGCGGCAATGAGATCGTACGTTGCGGGGTGGTAGTCGCTGGCCTCGATCTTCTTTGTTGTGCCTTGGATTGAGAAAGGGCAGCTCCAAAGGAAACTGCCCTTCCGCCCATGGCGGCCACAACTAATACTGCCCACAGAAGTTTCGACTTTCTACCCAAGTGAAGCTCCGTTTAGTAGTTGCGATGACGCCTTCGCAGTTTGTAGGTGTAAAGCGCTGAACCAACGCCACCGCCCAACAATCCAATGCCCGCGCCTCTCTTGCCGCCGATCAATCCACCGATCAGCGCACCCGCGCCAGAGCCCATCGCCACTGTCAGCTTGTCGCGGTGCTTCTGCCAGAACGAGCGGCCACGCGACGTATTGCCATAATCGTAATAAACGCGACGCGTGCCGGATCTTCCGGTCGAGCGCGAGACCGTGCGGTAATTCGAGCCGGAGTCGTAAGCGACACTTCGCGAGGCAGCGCCGGCGTTGCCGGTGCATGCCGAGTAGCCGGCGTCAAACCCCTGGCGATATGCGGTCTGCTCTTCCGTCGTGTTGTACTGCGAGCTGTTGTTCGCCGCAATTTGTTCAGGTGTTTTTCCATAGTCCGCGCCGGGCTTGGTTGTGTCGTAGTTTGTGTTTGGCGCGCTTGTGTTTGCCGCGGTGGTACTTTGCGTGGTCCGCGTGGCTAGCGCTCCGATTCCCGTGCCGACCAACGCGCCAACCAACGTCAAGGCCAACAACATTTTCTTGGTAACTAGCATGTCGAAATCTCCTTCTTGATTCGTTGATTAAATGCCGGGTTTTGCGATCCGCAATTATGGTCGGCAATATCCGTGCCTTTCGGAGTGAGTAAGAAAGAATCTTTCCCGGCACCTCGATCAAAGGTTATTTCGCGCTAAGTTTTGCGTGTCGCAATCGAATTACAAGAGAGGAAAGCGAGGCATGACGCGCGAAAAACTAATGTAGGGCAGGTGCGATGTACGATATAGACTGCCTGACACTCCATATCCTCAGCCCGCGTTAATCTTCTTTGTGAAAAGCCGCGGGCACTCTCGCCGGTGTGGGGCGCTGTTTCAGCAGGCACTTTTGGAATGGTTGATCCGGTGCGGGAGATCTGATTTCCCAGGCGCTGGTTTGCCAGTTGTCGGAAGTGCGTGACTTCGGCACCCAATCCGGCAAGGGCATTATCAAATAGCGCGACAAAACCTTGGTGTAGGGTTCATACATCGCGCGGAGATCTTCGAGTGTCTTATTGTCGCCGGGCTCATCACTAAGCGTGATCTCACGCTCCAACAGTTGCGAGCGAAGCTGTGCTAATTCCTGATCTGTCATTCTCGATCGATCGTGTTGCAGCGGCGAGGTATTGAAAATTTGCGAAATATCGACGAGTGCATGCCGGGCCATCTTGAACGTGAGTTGTGCTTGCCACTTTGGGACGCCGTCAATGCCGACCATCACCAAACTGCACACGTCCAGAACTGTACTGAGAGCGGCCAGCCATGACTGATTGTCATGCTGTGAACGGAAGAAGCAGAGCACCGGATACGACAGATGGCTCTCCATCAGATCCGCCGCCCACATCTCCCAATCGCGCAGCCAGTGATCGAGATTCGGCATGCTCCGCGCTTCCTGATGCCGCCGCAGCAGCTCGACGGCCGTGGGTGGCGTGCCCGCGCGCGCGTCCAGCATTGAGATATTGACTTCGCGCCGCGAGAAGGCCTGATACAGAACCGGCAAATATCCAATGACAAGAGCGAGCATTCCGAATCCGATGCTCGCTTCAATCACGGTGAGAGCGCGAGCGGCGGCGCTTAACGGCGTGACGTCGCCAAGACCCAGCGTAAAGAAGGTTGTGCCGCTGTAGTAGAGATCGGTTAGCAGGCTCCCGGCGTTATTGACAGGGCCTATTTTAGATCCAATGGCGCAATGCAGCAGCGCAAATCCGAAGATCACGCTCGCGGCCCACACCGTCAGCAAGACGAGCAAAGAGAGTGGTCCATAGATTCCCAGAAATGTTTCGCGTCGCTTTTTTTTCCTGATGATGTGGGCGATGGCCCACCATGGGCTCCAGGTGGAGCGATAAAACAAGCGAGTGAGGCGGATGCGGCGCGTCACCCGGCGCGGTAAGACGATCGCCTCAAAGACGTCCCAGAGAACACCGGTGATCAGCAGAACTCCAAAGAATCCGTTCAGGAGAGCCATCGTTTTGTGTTCGCTCAAAAGTGAAAGACCGGGCAGAAGCTAACTCCGCGCCGGTCTTTCGATGGGCTTTCGGTATCAGCCGGCCTAGGCCGCTCGTTGGGCCGGCTTGTCGCGCAGGATCTCGATTGCCTTCTTAAGCTGAATATCATCTGGTTGCGGCTTTGGCGCCACCGGTTCCGATGGAGCCTTGGGTTTCGCCTGGCTCGGCTTGTCTTCATCGCCGCCGGCGAGATCGTCAACGTCGGTAGCTTCCGCAGTTTCAGGTCGCTTGACTTCAACCGTGGGCGAAATCCCGGAATGATTTCGATCTTCACCGAGGAACGGCTTGCCGGTGCCTGACGCCCATTTCACCGTCGTCAATAACAATCCGTCGCCATCACGAAGCGTAAACAATTCCTGTTCAGCACCGGCGCCAAAGCTCTTCTCGCCCACGACATCGCCGCGCTTTGTTTCCGCGAAGGCCGAGGCGACGACTTCCGCGGCGCCGGCAGTTCCCGAATCGATCAGCACGACCGCTGGTCCATTGAAAAGTGCCACCTTGGGATCAGCGTCGAACGATTTCAAAACTTTTTGCTCGCGGCCGATCGTTTTGGCGATCGCGCCTTCACGCACGAAAAAGTTTGCAACCGTGACGCCCTCCTGAATTTCGCCGCCGGCGACGCTCCT
Source organism: Acidobacteriota bacterium (assembly GCA_003222855.1). Lineage (GTDB taxonomy): Bacteria > Acidobacteriota > Blastocatellia > Pyrinomonadales > Pyrinomonadaceae > UBA11740. The sequence continues at coordinate 103 of QHXH01000140.1, read as the reverse complement.
CAAATCGACCACGATTTTCTGGGCGCCTTGTTTCATCAAATCCTGGAGTCGCGCTTTCGCGTCCGCAGCCTCTCCATTATCAAGGCTGTTGATTCTGAGAATG
>QHXH01000735.1:1935-2804 GCA_003222855.1 Acidobacteriota bacterium | reverse complement strand
TCGTACCAGTCGATTTCTTTCCGGTGTAGAATTCACGCTCTTGCCTGAGATAGCCGCGAGGCACTGTCCCTTCAACCAGTGGCCGCGATCCGGTTCCGTCTTTATAGAAAGAGTTCTCGCGATAAGCGATCGCCTTCGGCTGATCCTGCATGTCTCTTCTGCAACCAGTGAGCAGAGCCAAGAGGATTGTGCACAATACGACGACGAGCCAGGACTTGATCGCGGCTTTGCCGCAGCACATTGCGGAAAGGCTTCGCCTTTCCGATCGCTTTTGATTTTCAGATTGCGAGGCTGCGCCTCGTAGAGATTCACGAGGCATAGCCTCTAATTCCGAAACGAGGTGCACCGGAAAGGCGAAGCCTTTCCGCAATGTGCTGCGGCAAAGCCGCGAAATGATTGCTGCCTTACAGTTCAACATCTACAACTTCCCTTGCTTCCAGGCTTCGCAAAAATCGCACCGCCTCATCATGGTTGAATTTCGGATCCTTCGACTCGATCACTAAAAAGAAACTGTCGCGCGTCGCCAATGCAAAATTGGGCGCGTTGAAGACCGGATGATAAGGCTGCGGCAGCTTGTTGAGCGCCAGCATTCCCAGCACTGCCGAGAACGCGGCCACCAGCACCGTGCATTCAAAGGTGATCGGAATGAAGGCCGGCCAACTGTTGAATGGTTTCCCCCCGACATTAATCGGATAATCGATCACTTCCATCCAATACTGCATTAAGAATCCGCCCAGCGCGCCGATGATGCCGCCAATCAAAACGATAATTGGCAGCGCCGATCGCTTGAAACCGATCGCTTCCGATAATTCTTCGATCGGAAACGGCGAGTAGCCATTGATTTGCCGGTAACCGGCCGTATACGTTTC
>QHXH01000735.1:0-1807 GCA_003222855.1 Acidobacteriota bacterium | reverse complement strand
TTACGCGCGGGCTTCTGACACTCATCCTTCCTCGACTTCCGCCTCCGGCAGAATCGTGCGCATCTCGAAAATCGAAATCATCGGCAGGAAACGAATGAACAGAAACAGCAGCGCAAAAAAGAATCCGATCGTGCCGATGAACATCCCCCAGTCCCATTGCGACGGTTTATACATGCCCCACGAAGACGGCAAGTAATCTCGATGCAAACTCGTAACCACGATCACAAAACGCTCGAGCCACATCCCGATGCTGACAACCACCGAGATCAGCCACAGCAGCAAAAGATTCGAGCGAATCTTCTTGAACCAGAGAAACTGCGGCGTCAGTCCATTACAAAATATCAACGCCCAGTAATACACGGCGTATGGCCCATGCATGCGGTTCCAAATCGCGTAGTGTTCATACTGGTTGCCGCTGTACCAGCCAAAAAACGCTTCGATCATATATCCGTAAAAAACGATTAGACCCGTCGCCAACATCACTTTCGCCATGTTATGCATGTGGCGCATGGTGATAAAACTTTCGAGTCCGTAGATCTTTCGCAGCGGAATCGTCAGCAGCAGCACCATCGCAAAGCCTGCGTAGATCGCCCCCGCTACGAAGTAAGGCGGAAAGATCGTCGCGTGCCACCCGGGAACGATGCCGACGGCAAAGTCGAAGCTGACGATCGTGTGCACTGAAAGCACCAGCGGCGTGGCCAGTCCGGCGAGCAGCAGATAAGCCGTTTCATAGCGATGCCAGTGACGCGCCGAGCCCCGCCAGCCCATCGCCAACATGCCGTAGATGATTCGGAATGGTTTGCTGTTCGCGCGATCGCGCAGCGTCGCAAAATCGGGAATCAAGCCGACGAACCAAAACACAGCGGACACCGTCGCATAGGTTGAGACCGCGAACACGTCCCACATGAGCGGGCTGCGGAACTGCGGCCAAATGCCCATCGTGTTCGGGTAAGGGAACAACCAGTACGCGAGCCATGGCCGCCCGAGGTGCATGAGCGGATACATGCCGGCCTGGGCGACTGCGAACAAGGTCATGGCTTCGGCAAACCGATTGATCGAGGTGCGCCACTTCTGTCTTAGGAGCAGAAGGATTGCTGAAATTAAAGTTCCGGCATGGCCGATTCCGATCCACCAGACGAAATTCAGAATGTCCATTCCCCAACCGACGGGAATGTTCACACCCCATTCACCGATGCCGACGAATACCAGCTTTACAATCGCCAGCATCATCAATTGGAAAAGGGCGAACGAAACCGCGAAGCCGATGAACCAGCTAATCGGCGTCTTGCGCTTCAAAACGATCGCGCTGATCTTGTCGGTGACCGAGCCAAAGGTCAGCTCAGTCCCCACGACTGGATGCGTCGCGTGAATCGAGGTGTGAAGATCGTCGTGTCGTTCGTCCATTTACGGTTTAATCAATCAGCCACAGAGGCACAGAGACACAGAGACAATAAGAGAGAAAAAACTAGCCGAGCACATATCGTTTAATGCCATCCCGAAGTAGCCGTGAATTGAAGTTCATCAACAACCCGACCCTTTTCCCAGTTACTCGTAAATAGGTGAGCACTTGCGCCTCAAAGATCGGATCGAATCGCTCTACACTCTTGATTTCGACGACTACCGCGTCATCAACTATCAAGTCGAGACGATATTCCCCGATCGTTTGTCCTTTATAAACGACTGGAAATATTGGCTGCCGGACATGATTCAAGCCGGCATTGTTCAATTCAATGCAAAGCGCTGCTTCGTAAGTTCCTTCGAGGAGACCAGGACCGAGTTGCCGATGAACGCCGATTGCGCATCCGAT
>QHXH01000139.1 GCA_003222855.1 Acidobacteriota bacterium | reverse complement strand
TTGCGGACGCCGAAGTCTTCTTCAAGTGCGAGAATCTGCAACGCGCGGGCGCCTTTAAAGCGCGTGGGGCAACGAACAAAATCCTCTCACTCAACGACGATGAAAAAAGACGTGGCGTCATCGCGGTCTCTTCGGGCAATCACGCCCAAGCCGTCGCGCTCGCCTCGCGCGAAGCCGGAACGCGCGCAGTAATTTGTCTCCCGGAAGACGCTCCGAAAATGAAAGTCGCCGCGACGCGCGGCTATGGCGCCGACATTCGCTTCTTCAATCGGCACAAAGACGATCGCGACGCCTTCGGCCGCGAGATCGCCGAGCGCGAAAATCTGGTGATGGTTCCGGCCTACGACGATTACCTGATAATGGCGGGTCAGGGGACGTGCGGTTTGGAGTTTCTCGAAGAAGTGCCGGAGCTGGATGCGATTGCGACGCCTTGCAGCGGTGGCGGATTGTTCGCCGGAGTCAGCACCGCGGCAAAATCGATCAAGCCTTCGATCAAGTGCTTCGCCGTGGAACCCGAAACAGCGAACGACACGCAGCAATCAGTCGCAAAAGGCGAGCGCGTGAAAATCTCTCCGCCGCCGACAATCGCTGATGGGCTGCGCGTGCAAACGCCGGGCGCATTAACATTTCCAATTACGCGGGAGAATGCTGATGAAGTGCTGACAATCAGTGACGATTATATTCTCGCAGCGATGCGTTTTATGTTGTTTAGAATGAAACTTCTGATTGAGCCGTCAGGAGCTGCGGCGGCGGCCGCAGTCTATCATCGCAGAATTCCAAGTGGTTGCCGCAAAGTCGGCGTGGTCCTTTCGGGCGGCAATGTCGATCCGGAAATCCTTTCGCGAGTAGTGTCAGAAGCCCGACCGTAAGGACGGTGTCCGACAAACTTCAGTTTGTCGCCCAGGCTTTGACAAGCTAAAGCCTGTCGGACATAAAACTGCACCACTGCCACATTTCGAATTTTGCGCAAGCACGGAAAACGCATTGATGATGAGTATTTTTGTATTAATTGATGCCGGACCCGATCCAGTAAGCATCGGGATTGTCCTGGCTGTGCTCCTATTTGTTATCGCCTCCGTAATTCTGATGGCCGTTGGGCTGATTTTGATTCTCTGGTACCGCAAGGGCAGCCTGCGCGCTCAAGATATGATTCGTCCGGACGACTTTGGAGCTCTGCATTCTATTCAACTGAACAATCCGAACCAACCGTAAACCGTGATCACTTCGCCGCCGACGAACGAGGCCAGATTGGCGAGGATGATTGCCGCAAAGTCCTGCCACATCGATCGTTTGCCCAACTCTTCCGCTTTTCCGTAAGCCAACCAAAACAAGATGCATTCGGCGACGGGCGCGAATGTTTCAGCCACAGCTAGATAGATCGCGCGCGAAACGTTTGCCAACATGAGCGGCATCACGAGCACGACGATCGGATAGGTGCACGCCGTCAGCCACACGCCCGCGAATAATCTCCGTTTGATCGAATGACGTTTGGAAAGGCAAATCAGAAGGATCGGAGTCTCGATCAGGATCGTGAATGGATAACCGATTAAGAGGAAGCGCCAGAGATCGGAAGGGGACATTTTGGAGTGCGCCGGCTTGGCGGCGCTTTCGTGTGTTTTCCTGGTTGGATTCTCTAACGCTACGAAATACCCACCACGAAATCACACGAAATACAACGGAAAAGTCCCTCCAAAGCGGCGTCAAGCCGCACTCCAAGTCTCAAATCATTCGCAACAGAAACGGCGCTTCGGCCAGCACATGAGCCATCGCGATCGTGAAATAAATATCTCGGGTTAACGTGTAATTAGCAGAAAAGCCCAACCACAACAGGGCGACCGCAAAGAAGCCGCAGACCAGGATTGCTCCAATTAGTTTCGGAAAACCGCGCGAGTGACTGGCAATCGGAATTGTCTTAACGTTCCAAATCGCGCCGGTCGCCCCAATCAGCGGCAGCGCAACGATCCAGACGCCGTAGTGCAGCAACTCCAGAAAGACATGAGTAGAGACGAGCATATGACTAGAAACATTGGGCAGGAGTTCCGCGCCGGCATGTTGCGTGATTCGCCAGAACAATCCGTTGTCGTCCGTCACTGACGACGTGCGCGAAAGCTGCCACAGCATCGCCACAACGAGTAACGGCAAGAACATGAGACAACGTCGATATGCCGGCGACCATTCAGGCTTCGTGCGCCGCAAGTGCCGATCTAAAAACCAGAGGGCGACCAGCGGATGCACATACACGATCGCCAGGCTGAACAACTCCGGCGACAACCAGTTAGCGCTGCAAAGCAGGAATGCGAGCGGCAGCACCCAAAACCAATCACGATTCGCTTTTTGCTTTCCGCGCATCAGCACCAGCGCGCTGATCCACAAAATCATCAGCGTGTTCCAAATCGCGATCGCGTTAGGCCAATTCGCGCCCGACCAAATGTTCGCGTAATAGAGCGCCGGCAGCGAAACATACGTCAGCGTAAGCAATCCAATTCCGGAGAAGGCCACGATGAAGAAGTTTCGCGAGCGGCCAAAGCGCGCCGGCAGGCGCATCAGAAAGTAACGAGCTTCGAACCAATTGTGCGGACCAGCAAAGAGGAACACCGTAACGATCGACATTTGCAGTGGGAGCCAACTTGCAAAGATGGCGGACACGCAGGCACTCCCGATTAAGATCGCGACAAATGTTCGCGCCGAGACGCGCACACGACCTTGCGCACGCGACCTGGTCCATGGACCGGCGGTCATATGTTCGACTCGTTGCATCACTTCGCTGGAGCGCGGACATCCTTGTCCGCAAAGCGCGCGATTGCGCGTTCCTACCCACCCGCTACCGCAGGTGGTACTGACCTACTCTTCGCCGGGCTTTCCTGATTTCCGCAGCGGAATGATCAGCTTCATATTGTCATCGCCGGGAACAACGTCGATCACCAGACCGCCACTCGTTTCCTTACCGTCCTTCAAAGACTGCGGCAGGTTCTGCCAGCGAATGTATCCCGGTGGGCCAGCGTTCGCGCGCACGATCACGGTTGCGACGCCAAAAACAATGGCGATGAGCAGCACTGCGGCGACGCTACGGTGGTTGCGCCGCTGGCTCGATCGCGCGAACCAAACTCCCGCGAAAGAGATCGCCAGGAACATAAACACCCCAGCCATCATCGTTCGGCCTGAGCTGTGCATGATGCTTTGCGACAGCGAAGTGGTTCCACCATTACGGCCAGCCCCTTCCTGCAAACGCTTCAAAGTCTCTTCCGAGATTTGCAGCCGTGCTTCGAATGCTTTTGGATCAGAACTGATCGTCAAGCCGGTATAAATACTTTTTGGCTGGGCCGGCGAGGGCTTTGGCCGGGCGATGTCAGCGAAAGCGTAGATGGCGCTGGCCATTACCGCGAGAATCGCGGCGCTCGCGAATAACGTTCGTTTCATAGCTTCTCCTTCTGGATCGAGCCACCGATTGACACGGACTTTCACAGATAGAAAAACCTGATTCCGATCTGGGCTTATCTGTGTTCATCTGTGGCGTGTTCAAATTCCGGGCAGTATAACGCAAAAGCATTTGTTGGATGCTCAATTCACAATAATGATGCCGGATTTTTCAGAACAATCGATCAGGAACTATCACTGTGTTCTCAAGTGGCGAAAGCAATCGCTCATCACGTGTTCTGGTTTTAATTCCCCGGTGTATGATTTTGTACGCACCGTTTCCCTTCAGCCTCAAACTCGTCGCGCATTTGTTTGATTTAGGTGTTGGCATGCATCTTGATATTCATCCCCTCGCATGCGGGCTGCTACGACTAAGCCCATAACTTTCAATTAACCATAAGGGGAGGAATAGATATGGCAGACGATAGGGATCGCAACCAGGGAATGAAACAAGGTGGCGGCGGCATGGGTGCCGGCCAACAGGGTGGCCAGGGCAGTGCGCACGAAACGCCCGGACGCAATCCAGGTGGAGGCCAGCAGGCCGGTGATAAGGCCAACTTTGGTGGCCAAAAGGGTGGCCAAAAGAAACCAGACAAAGAAGGCAGCTACAAAGAAGGCGACCAGAGCGAACAGACCAGACGTTAAAGGTGGTGCTGTCCACACCGGGGCTCACGCGTGATGTTTCCGCAAGGTAATGTCACTCGTGAGCCTTATTGGTAGCAGGCCACAGATTTACGCAGATGTACACAGATAAGAAGGCAGCTTTGTCTTCTTATCTGTGTTAATCCGTGTGCATCTGTGGCTATTTATTGATTCTCTTCGTACTCCCGCCACCGCTAATCGTCCGGCTCATCTTCCGCGCAACCATTTCAGCCTGCGCAAATACGCGCAGGAAATTGCCGCCGAGAATCCTGTCGATATCCTGCTCACTGTAACCGCGCTTCAGCAATTCATAAGTGATGTTCGGGAGCATCGAAACATCGCCGGCGCCTTCGGGAAAATCATTGGCGCCGTCAAAGTCAGCGCCCAGTCCAACGTGATCGATGCCCGCGACTTTCACGATGTGATCGATGTGATCGATGAGCTTTGCCAGTGGCAACGGCGGCAGAGGATATTGCGCCTCGAGCTTGTCGCTCTCTTCCGCCAAACGCTCTGGATCGTCGGCATACTTCACGCTCAAGGCTTCCTGTTGCGCTTTCAAGCGCTCGCCGCGCTGGTCGCTCTGCGGCGCAACGGTCTTCTGATCGACGAACAGACTGTAGAAATTTACCTGGATCACGCCCCGGTTCTTCGCGATGCGTCTTAGCAAATCGTCTGGAATGTTGCGCGGCACGTTGCTTAACGCGCGCGCTGATGAATGCGAAGCAATGATTGGGGCTTTCGAAACGTCGAGGGCGTCGCTCATCGTCTTGTCGGAAACGTGTGAGACGTCGACCAGCATGCCCAGACGATTCATCTCACGCACAACTTCCTTGCCGAAATCTGACAGGCCATTGTGCTTGCGCTCGCCACGTCCGGCGTCTGCCCAATCATTCGTGTTGTTCCAGGTCAAAGTCATGTAGCGCACGCCCAGCCGATAAAATTCGCGTAGCGTCGGCAAAGAGTTCTCAATCGCATGTCCGCCTTCGATACCCATCAGACAGGCAATCTTGTTTTGCGCCTTCGCGCGCCTGATCTCCGCCGCCGTGGTGGCGAACATCAGGTCGTTCGGATGGCGCTCGACCGCGCGATAGACCGAATCGATCATGTCGAGCGTGCGCCGCGCCGCGCCGCCGTGCTGCACGTACCAGGGCTTTATATAAAGCGAAAAGAATTCTGCGTTGAGGCCACCCATCTTCATCCGCTCGATGCTGTTGCGATAAGGGACGGGCGGATTCCCACTGAGATCGTAATCGTCGTTTGTCATCGTCGTCGTCACGTCATTATGGGTGTCAATGACGATTGCGCGACGATGAATCTGAAGCGCTCTTTGCCAGACCGCTTCATCACGAGTTGAGCGCGTTGTTGTTGATCTTTGCGACGGCGGTCGCGTCGTTCGCTGCGCGCCGGTTGGAATTCCGGTTGCGATGAAAGTGAGAACGAGAAAAGAACTCAGCATTGAGAAAAGCAATCGTCGTGGTTTCATGGCGTAGAGATTTACCACAAACGCACAAAGTGGCAAAGACATTAATGGAGCGCGAGCATCCCTGCCCGCAAAGCTCCAAGTATTCCGCTCCTTAAGGAGCTTCGTATCTTCAATTCGCGCCAGGTCTATATTGGTTCGGTTCTTATGGAGCGCTGTTCGATTTATCAGTCATGAGCTTTCGATACAATGAGGCTGAGGCCACGAGAACCGCCGCAGGAATCCAGATCCATTTGATCTCGCTAATAAGCCACGACGGTCCACTAAACAAGAAATCCAACCCGATTGGTGAGACCTGAATAGGCCGCCAGGAAAAGAAGTAACGCGTGTTATTAAACGGCGAGAAGAATGCAACGCCCAATCCGCCGTTGGTCATTGCATCGAGGACTCCATGCGAAGCGGTAACGATGAAGAAGTAAACAACCAGCAAAAACCATTGTTTCGAGGACCAGCGGGCATGGAACGCCAGCCACACTACCAGCACGCTCAACACTGCCGCAAACAACAGCGAATGGGTCAAGCCGCGATGGCCAAACAAGGCGCCGTAAGGAATTCCAAATGCAAACCCGATGACATCGATATCCGGCAAGGCCGCGCAAATAGCCGCGAGCACCCAGAATCGCGCCGGGACTTTCCGCGCTGGATAAAACTTTCCCAGCGTAACCGCCACAATCGCATGTGAGAAG
>QHXH01000138.1 GCA_003222855.1 Acidobacteriota bacterium | reverse complement strand
ATGATTGGGACGAAGCGCCGCGTCCCCGGAAGCGACGAATACCGCGGCAACGCGCGACCGCCCTGGCGCGAGCGCGGTACGGGTGAGCGATGCGCGTGTTGATTGCGGCGGGCGGCACCGGCGGTCACATCTATCCCGGCATCGCGGTGGCGAAAGAGATCATGCGCCGCGACAGGTCATCGGTGGTCAGATTTGTCGGCACCGCGCGCGGCTTGGAAAATCGGCTGGTGCCGCAAGCAGGATTTGAACTTTCGGTCATTGAAAGTGCGGGACTCGTGAACATGGGGCTGATGCAAAGGCTGCGCGGTTTACTGATCCTGCCAAAGAGTTTTCTCGATGCGCGACGCGTGATCAAGGCATTCGTGCCGGACGTGGTAGTTGGCGCGGGCGGTTATGTCAGTGGGCCCGTGTTGATGACGGCATCGTTGATGCGTCTGCCGACCGTATTGATGGAATCGAACGCCGTGCCCGGATTCACCAATCGGCGGTTGGCAAAGTTTGTTGATGCGGCCGCGGTTTCATTCGAAGCGGCGCTCCCGTATTTTCCCGGCAAAGGCGTCGTCACCGGCAACCCCGTGCGGCGCGAGTTCTTTGATATTCCGCCGAAGCCGCGCGACAGCTCCAGGATTTCGCTGTTGCTGTTTGGCGGGTCGCAAGGCTCGCGCGCGCTTAACGATGCCATGATTGCGGCTTTGCCGTATCTTGATTCGCATCGCGACCGCCTGCGCGTGACCCATCAGACGGGCCCTGCGGATTTCGCGAGAGTTCGCGCAGCTTATGCAGACCGTGGATGGTCGGAAGCTAACGTGCGCGAGTACATCGATGAAATGATGAAGGCGTTCGCTACGCATGATTTGATTGTGTCGCGCGCCGGCGCGACAACCAGCGCTGAGCTAATGGCCCCGGGCAAGGCGGCGATCATGGTTCCGCTGCCGGGCCAGCTGGAACAGCGGCGCAACGCAGAGGCGATGGAAAGCGCGGGTGGCGCATGCATGATTCTTCAGGACGAACTTACCGGTGAACGTTTGGCAAGAGAGATTGTGTCGCTGATTGATTCGCCTGAGAAGATTTCAGAGATGGAAATCGCCAGCCGCAAAATCGCGCGAAAGGATGCGGCGAGGGCGACGGTTGATTTGATAGAGAAAGTGGCAGTAGCCCGACCGTAAGGGAGGGCGTGAGCGCGCTGCGCGTGCTGTGCGGGCAAGATGCCCGCGCTCCAAATATGTTCCGACCTTTCCAACACATTCATTTTGTCGGCATCGGCGGCATTGGCATGTCGGGCATTGCCGAAGTGTTGGCGAACCTCGGTTTCCGGGTCTCAGGCTCAGATCAGAAGAAGTCTGAAGTCACGGCGCATCTTGAAGAGTTGGGAATTGAAGTAACTGAAGGACATGCGGCGGAAAATGTTGGCGACGCGCATGTCGTGGTTCGCTCGACCGCGGTGCGCGATGATAACCCCGAGATTATCGAAGCACGTCGGCGATCGATTCCAGAGATTCCGCGGGCAGAAATGCTGGCGGAGTTGATGCGGATGAAGCCTTACACGGTCGCCTGTGCGGGTTCCCATGGTAAGACGACGACGACCTCGATGGTCGCGACGGTGCTGGGCACGGCCGGCCTTGATCCGACTTTTGTAGTGGGCGGCATCGTGCGCACCTATCGCGCCAATGCTCGTTTGGGGAAAAGCGAATTGATGGTGGTCGAAGCTGATGAAAGCGATCGATCCTTTCTGATGCTGACGCCGATGATTGCCGTGGTCACGAACATCGATCGCGAGCATATGGATTACTACCACGACATGGAAGACGTGCGGCGCTGCTTCACCGACTTTGTGAACAAGGTTCCCTTTTACGGCGCCGCCGTTCTCTGTCTTGATGATCCGCACGTGCAGGCGGTGATTCCAAAAGTTGAGCGCCGTCGCATTACCTATGGATTGAGCGCGCAGGCCGACATCTCGGCGCACGACATCAATTATGACCAGTCGTTTGGGTCCAGTTTTACTGTCCTGCGCGGGTTCGACATGTTAGGTAAAGTCTCGCTTCACGTGCCGGGCAAGCACAACGTTTACAACTCGCTGGCGGCGATCGCTGTCGGGCTGGAATTGGATGTGCCGTTCGACACGATCGCGCATGCGCTCAGGGAATTTGCCGGCGCGGATCGCCGCTTTCAATTTAAAGGTGACGAACAAGGCATCACGGTCGTCGATGATTACGGCCATCATCCGACGGAAATCAAAGCGACCTTGAGCGCGGCGCGAATCGGCGCACCCAATCGCCGCATCGTCGTGCTGTTTCAGCCGCATCGTTACACGCGCACCAACGATTTGATGGACGAGTTCGCCAGCGCCTTCAACAACGCCGACGTGCTGTTTGTGACCGACATCTAAATCAATGCTGAGGTCCTGACGGGGCGAATAAAGAGCTACGGTCACAAAAACGCTGAGTACATTGGCGGCCTGGAAGGCGCTGCCGACAGCCTGCGCCGCAGTGTTCGCGAAGGCGATCTGGTGATTACCCTCGGCGCCGGGTCAGTGCATCGAGCAGGCGATCAGTTGTTGGCGCTGTTGCGGGAAGAGGGCGCGGCGCAGGCTTAGGTTCGGAGTTCCGCCTTCAGGCGGCTTGCTAAGCGAAACTATTCCGCCTAAAGGCGGGACTCCAAACGAGTAGGATTCATGGCGAAGATCGAAGACCCAACTGAACGCGACGCCGCAGTCGAACAAATCGCTATTCGGCTCAGCGTGCCCGCTGAACGTGGCCGTCGCTTTGCGGACTTAACGAGCTTACGCGTCGGCGGATCCATCGATTGGGTGCTCTCGCCAAACAATGAAGCACAAGCTGCCGCGTTGGTCCATGATTTAGAGCAGCATGCGATCGCGTGGAGGCCCCTGGGATCGGGAAGCAACGTACTTGCTGATGACGGTGAACATCATTACGTGATCGTGAGTTTGAAAGGTTTGAAGGCCGATCCGGTATTCGATGGAAATCGAGTCTCAGTCAGCGCCGGTTATTCGCTGCCCCGGCTTTGTATCGATGCTGCCCGTCAAGATCTCTCGGGAATCGAAGGGCTGAACGGAATTCCCGGGACCGTAGGCGGCGCGCTCTGGATGAATGCCGGAGCGTATGGACAGGAGATCGGAACGGTTGTTGAGACTGTGCGCGTGGCGCGCGGCGGCCGCGTGATTGAGATTCCGGGCAGCGAAGTGCAATGGAATTATCGCCACACTTCTTTTCGCGAAGGTGAAATGCTGCTGGGTGCGACGCTCTCGCTTCATCCCGATGATCCACAAAAGATCAGCGAGCGAATGGAAAAGGCCAAAAGTCAGCGGATGGCGACGCAGCCTCACGGTTCCCGTTCTGCTGGTTGCTTTTTCAAGAACGCGCCGGCGGGCTCGGTTGGTACTGGCAAGATGATTGATGATTTGGGGATGAAGGGAACTCGCCGCGGCGGCGCCGTCGTCTCGCCCAAACACGCGAATTTCATCGTTACCGAAGGTGATGAGGCGAAAGCCGAAGACGCCCTGGCGCTGGCAGAAGAGATTCGCGCACGCGTCAAACGCGAACATGGAATTGATTTGGAATACGAAGTCGAGTTGTGGAGCAGTAAGTAGCACAACTTGTTAAGTTGTGATTTCTGTTAGTCGGAAACAACACGCAAGTTAGCAACTTGCGCTACATAGATTATGAAGGAACAAGTCATCGCATCTCGCGGCGCGCGCCGGTCGGCCACACCACAAAAGGGCTTCGTGCAACGACCAGCACGACGCGACGGCTCGCCGGCTGCGCGGGCCCGGGGTTTATCGCCTCGCGCACTTTTCGCTTATGTGCCGAGGGCCCTGAAATTCGGGCTCGCGATTCTGATCGTGGTTACCTTGATCGTCGGCTATCGCGTAGCCGCATCGGCAGCGCTCTTTCAGGTTCAGAGCATCGATGTTACCGGAACATCCCGCACTTCCGTGGAAGAGATTGTCGGTCTGACACGCCGCGCGACTGCGCGCACGGGCGTGTGGCGGGCAGACCTGTCCGCGATCAGCAGCGAACTAAGCAGATTGCCCGGCGTGCGGCGAGCAGTCGTCACGCGCGTGCTGCCGGATCGTCTACGGGTGCGGGTGACTGAACGCGTGCCGGTCGCGGTGGTCCGCACGTCCGAGGGTCACTTCGTCTGGGTCGATGATGAAGGCGTCATGCTGGGCGAGATGAAACCTGACGATCGCATGCCGCCGTTTTTCATCCGCGGCTGGAACGAAGAAGGCGGCGAGGACGCACGCAAGGAAAATGTTGAGCGCGTACAGAAGTATCTGGAGCTCGTTCATGATTGGGAGGCGGCTGGTCTTTCGCAACGCGTGAGCGAAGTTACCTTGTTCGACCTGCGGGATGTGCGCGTGCAACTCGCGGGCAGCGATTCACAGATCGAAGTTAGATTGCATTCGAAGGATCCGGGTCCCGGTTTGCAGATCGCGCTGCAGGAGTTGGACACGTACAAAGAAACGCCACACGCTTCGTCGATTACATATATTGATTTACAGACGGGACGGGTGGTCTTTGGATTCAGCTCGGGAAGCAAGTCCGTAAGCGAGACGCCGCAGGCAGCAAGCGAAAATGATGTAACGCCAAACAGGGCTGCCCCAGACACCGGGGCAAACGAAGCGGACGCAACTGCTCGCAGCAAGAGCCGGCAAAAAGAATCGGACACGCGAAAAGACTCCGGGCCACAGACTGCTGTACCAGCGCTGCGATTTCGCTAGCGCAGCGGATCGAATTTGCGTAGAGATTACAAAATGGCTAAACGAACAAATCACACGATCGGCCTGGACATCGGCACCAGCAAAGTGACTTGCATCGTTGGCGGTCCGAGTGATGAAGGAGTCCTCCAGGTGCTCGGCATCGGCGAAGCAGAATCGCGCGGCCTGAGAAAGGGAGTGATCGTAAATCCCGACGCGGCAGTCGAAGCAATCAAACGCGCAGTCGAAGAAGCCGAGCGCATGAGCGGTGTGCAGGCGGAAGAAGTAACCATTAATCTCGCCGGTTCACACATCATGGGATTCAACGGCCAGGCAATCGTCGCCGTGGCCGGGCGCGATCGCGAGATCACTGCCGATGACGTTCGCCGCGCGATTGACTCCGCTTGCGCGATTCAACTTCCGGCCGGTCGTGAAATCGTCGATCGCTTGCCGCAGGAATTCATCGTCGACGATCAGGATGGAATCAACGATCCGGTGAGCATGACCGGGGCCCGCCTGGCCGTGAAAGTTCACATCGTAACGAGCCCGGTCACCGCCCGCCAAAACGCGATTAATGCCGTAAATCGGGCCGGCTTAATCGTTGCTGACATGATCCTCGAGCAGTTGGCGGCTGCCGAAGCGACGCTGACTGAAGACGATAAGGAATACGGCTCGGCACTGGTCGATATCGGCGCCGAGACAACCGGCCTGTGCGTCTACCAGCGCGGCGCAGTGCAACACACGGCGGTATTTCCGCTCGGCGGATCACACTTTACCAACGACATCGCTTTTGGTTTGCGCACTCCGATTCCGGAAGCCGAGCGCATCAAGCGCTCAGTTGGCTGCGCTTCGAGCGCCTCGCTGAGCGATGCCCAGCGTGGCGAGATGGTCGAGGTGCCTTCGGTTGGTGGCCGCGCCCCGCGGCAACTGTCGCGTCAGATACTCTGCGACATTCTGCAACCGCGCGCCGAAGAAGTTCTGATGCACGTGTCCGACGAAATCCGCGACTCAGGTTGGAATCGCCAACTGTCCAGCGGAGTAGTGTTGACGGGCGGAGGCGCGTTGCTCAACGGCATGGTTGAGACAGCTGAACAAGTTTTCGATGCGCCGGTGCGCGTCGGTTATCCAGAGCGTGATCGCTTCGGAGGTCTGATCGAAGACATCCAAAGTCCCTCATGGGCGGCCGCTGCGGGACTCGCATTAGTCTCGCAGCGCGCGCACGCGCTGGAACAACGAACTGGATCAGCGAAGCGTGGTGGAAGTGGACGCTTAACGCACTTCGTTTCGAAGTTTCGTAACCGTTTTAGTGGTAGTATTTCTTGACCAAGTGTTGTATGCTGGCGCGCCGGTGGCACAATATATTGTCCGCAAGATATAGGGTCCCGTGGTTCAGCCAGTACAAAATAAACGTAAGAGGCAGTGGAAGCCTTCCAAGTTCGGAAGAGAGGGAAGAACGATGACACCTGAAGTACGCGAACCCGGCAAAGGCATTAATATCTTCATCGATGATGAGCCACCAATCACTGGAGCGCGCATAAAAGTGATCGGCGTGGGCGGCGGCGGGGGCAACGCAGTCAATCGCATGATTGATGCCGGCATCGAGGGAATTGAGTTCGTAGTTGCGAATACCGACTTGCAAGCTCTAAAACGTTCACGCGCCTCGGTGAAGATTCAACTGGGCGGCCGATTGACGAAAGGCCTCGGTGCCGGTTCTGATCCGGAAGTTGGACGACAGGCAGCGCTGGAAGATACAGACAAAATTATCGAAGTCCTGGAAGGCTCAGACATGGTCTTTGTCACGACCGGACTCGGCGGAGGCACGGGCACCGGCGGGGCGCCGATTGTCGCTTCATTGGCCACGGAGTTAGGTGCGCTGACCGTCGCGGTAGTAACTAAGCCATTCAACTTCGAAGGACGCAGGCGTTTACAGCAGGCCGAACACGGGCTCAGCGAACTGCATGAATCGGTTGATACCGTTATCACGATTCCAAACGAACGGCTGTTTGCGGCCGTGGCGCAAACAGCTTCTGTGACAGACGCCTTCAAAACCGCGGATGACGTGCTAAGGCAAGCGGTGCAGGGGATCAGCGATTTGATCACCGTTCCGGGATTTATCAATCTTGATTTTGCCGACGTGCGCACGATCATGCAGGGAATGGGCATGGCGTTGATGGGCACTGGTTACGCGCGGGGAGAGAATCGGGCCATTGAAGCCACGCAGGAAGCAATCTCGTCGCCGTTGCTCGAAGAAGCCTCGATCAAAGGTGCGCGCGGCGTGCTGATAAACATCACTGGTGGTCACGATCTGACGCTGTATGAGATTAACGAAGCTGCTTCCATAGTGCGCGAAGAAGCGGACGAAGACGCGAATATTATTTTCGGACACGTCATCGACGAGACAATGGCGGATGCGATGAAGATCACGGTGATAGCGACCGGCTTCCGTCATGAAACTGCCACGGCCACCCTGCCGGCGGGGGTACAGATGCCCCTGACGACACCGCCACGATACGCGCCGCGTTTCCCAGAGGAGTTTCCGGCGACGCACCATCCGAAGCGGGTCGACGATCTCGACGTGCCGACATTTATCAGGAAGAAAGCCGATTGAGGTTTGTTGTTTGAGGCCTGAGCTGGCGACTGGAGCGCAATCGTCCCGGTTGCTCCTACATGGTACTGCCAGCGACCACACTTGCGCTGCAAGATATCAAATTGCTCTGCGAGACCTCCGTGATTCTCCCCCCGGGCAGCAAAGATATTTGTTGGATTCGAGCTTTGCGTTTTCCCCCTCAGTCGTGTAGCATGACGCCCAATCCCTGAAGTTACTTAATCTAACGGGTCAGTGCGTATCTCTCCTCGGAAGGCCGCAGCCTGCGGCTTGTTATTTCTGACTGCACGGCTGAGTTGAAATCAGGGTTGGCAATTTTCTTTTTCTTTCTATTTGGAGGAAGCATTGTGAATCGCAAACTTATCAGGACGACGCTGGCAGACGTCAAAGCGAGGCGCGACCAGGTACAACAGCATCGGCCCAATGGCACCGCCCAATCCGGTATGGGCCAGCCGCGCCCCGGGCAACCGCAACCGTCCTCGGCGCAGATGCGCAAGCGTCAGCCGCCGCCAACCGAGACACACGCGGAAATTTACTATTACAAGAAACAGATTGATGCTCATACGCCGATGGTTTTGGTGCTGGAAGATGGTGAAGAGATCGAAGGAACGATCGAGTGGTACGATCGCGGCGCATTAAAAATCAATCGGCGATCGGCGCCCAATCTGCTCGTGCTGAAGCGCCACATCAAATATATTTACAAAGCCGACGAGCGCATGCCGCAGATGACGCGCGTTGAAGACAACTTGCCTCACGCCACTGAATCTTAATCCAACGCTGCGGCGCGACGATCATTCAAGTCACGCCGGCGAATTTGCTTGATGGATACTCTGGAGCAGGATTCTGCTGAGTTTGGGCGGGCGCGCCCGCGCGTCGGCATCACGATGGGAGACCCGGCCGGGATTGGTCCCGAAGTCGTCCTCAAGGCTGTTGCCGAAGAAGAAGTTCGCGCAGTTTGCTGTCCCGTGATAATCGGCGACGCTCAACTCCTGGCTCATACCGCGCGGACGCTGGACTTGCAATGCGGTTACGAGATCGTGCGACACGATGAGGAACTGCCGCCGCGATCGATCGAACCGATAATTTTTCATCTCAACAACATTCAGGGACACGTCGAGCCGGGAATCGAATCAGGCGTAGCCGGCAGGGCGGCGGGCGAGTACATCGAGGCTGCCGTCGAACTTTGCGCGGCGGGAGGCATTGACGCGATCGCGACGGCGCCAATTAACAAGCGGGCATTGTTCCTCGGCGGGTACAGTTTTCCCGGTCACACGGAGTTTCTCGCGCATCTTACGGGCGCTGATGATTACGCGATGGGATTTGTCGCCGCGAATCTGCGCGTGGTCTTGATCTCTACACACGTGCCTTTGTCGCAGGCGATCGGATTAGTCCGGCGCGAGCGGTTCGAGAAAACTATTCGTTTGGCCGATCACGAGCTCCAACGTTGGGGCATTGAGAATCCGCGCATTGCCGTCGCTGCTCTGAACCCGCACGGAGCTGAGGGCGGATTGTTCGGGATTGAGGAGGCATCAGAAATTCTGCCGGCCGTCGAGAGCTGTAAAGTCATCGATCGGATTAATGTCAGCGGTCCCTACTCTGCCGACACGGTTTTCTTGCGCGCGTCGCGCGGAGAGTTCGATGCCGTGATCGCGTGCTATCATGATCAAGCAATGATTCCGGTTAAATGCCTGTCATTCGGGGAAGCTGTGAACGTGACTCTGGGTTTGCCGTTCATCCGTACCTCAGTCGATCACGGCACTGCGTTTGACATCGCGGGCAAAGGAATCGCGGAAGACTCGAGCATGGTCGCGGCAATTAAGCTCGCGGCAGATCTTTCGTTAAAATCGGGCGAGAGCAGCCGCGCGGTCGAAGCGGCTTAACAAATCGAATTGAGTGACAAGACCTTAAGAGAACGGGTTCTGGTTGCTGACGACGATCCGGCAATTCTTCGCCTGGTGACGACGATCCTGGAAAAGGAAGGCTTAACGGTAATCGGCGCGCGTGACGGCAAGGAAGCCTATAAAGCGCTGCAGGACCATTCGGATATTACCGCGGCGGTTTTCGATGTCGTGATGCCGCATATCTCCGGACCGGAGTTGGTGCGCTACATGAGAACCGAAAAACGCTTCATGAAAATTCCGGTGATGATGATGACGGCTGAGCAGGATCCAAAACTGTCGCGCGACAGCTTCGCCGCCGGTGCCGTAGTGTTTCTTCCCAAGCCGTTTACGACGGTCCAGCTTCAGACGATGCTGCGCATGCTAATCGGGAAGGCTAAGGGCTGATCGTGTCAGAAGCCCGCGCGTAAGCAAGGGCCGCTTCGAAAAGAGACCGCCGGGTCGTTGAAAAGCAGGCAATCAGAGTTGCCCCTCGCTTACGCTCGGGCTTCTGACACGCCATCGGGAGATCAAAATATGTCTAAGCGAAATCTATTGATTGCTTCGTTGATAATTCTTGCTGTAGCCGGCGGAATTCTCATCACGACGACGCGCGCCGCGGGCGACCTGACTCCGAAGGAGGCCCGCCGTCTGATTGCGCGCATGGCGGGGGTCCAATTGCCCTCTGACGCCGTCCGCGTCAAAGAAGTTTCCGCGATGGGGAACTCAGCGACTGTAATAGCCCAGATCGAAACCGCGTTTCGGTTTGATAAGGCCGGCGATGGCAAATGGCGCGTCGCGGAAATTCGCACGGGTGATCGTCGCTGGGAAGACGTCGACATGCTGGTGAAAGCCTTGAATGCAGAAAAGAGCTCGCGGGCGCGCGCGGAACTCGAATCGATTGCTACCGCGCTCGAATCGTTTCGCCGTGACCGCGGCTCTTATCTTGAATCAAAGAGCGAAGCGACGCTGATCGACAATCTCAATCCTCATTATCTGGCCCGCGTCATCCGCGTCGATCCCTGGCACCAGCCTTACGAGTATGAAGGCACACGCACCTCATTCGTATTGCGGTCGGCAGGGCCGGATGAGAAGGCGAATACAGCAGATGATGTGGTGCTCTCGCGATAACAGTTGCGCTGGTGATTTTTAAGCGATTACTTCTACTATTCGTCTTTCTTCTTTGCTTTGCTATTCCGGTAGCGGCTCAGGAAAAGTACGGCACGGTTTACTTCTACCGTGGCCGAGATACGTTCGATTGGCCTCAGCAAATGAACGTCCTCAATCCCGATGTCGATATTCATTTCGATGGCCACGAATTCCTAAAGCTGTCGGAGCGCTCGTTCATCGGCTTCCGAATTCCGGCAGGAGCCCACACCCTCTGGATGACGCTGAAGGGTAAGACCACCACTCAAACTCTTTGGGTCAACGCCGGCAGGACCTACTACGTGCGGATTTCTCAGGAAATGTACCCCCTTGCCTATCAGATGATCAGTCAGGTCAACGAGAATATCGCACTTGAATCGATCCGCAAGTACGATGCGCTGAAATTGAAGAACGTGAAATTCAACCTGTTCGAAACAATCCGCGAGAATCCGTACAAGAAGAACAAAAAGAGTCTTCAGCCTTCGACACCCTAGATCTCCATCAAATCCCTGCCCACGATAATCCGTCCCTTGAAGTGTTTGCGCACGCCTTCCGACCATTGTTCATCCGTGATTGATGGATCATCCCCGGGGACGAGATGCGCCAGCACCAAAGTCTTCACTTCTGCTTGCGCCGCTATTCGTCCCACGTCTTCGCAGGATGTATGAGCCGCCAACAAGTGTTCGCGCAGTCGCGTCGCGCCCGGGTTCTGCTTGATCAATTTGTCAACCGCCGGCAGATACATCGCTTCATGAATCAACACGTCAGCGCCTTTGGAAAATTCCGCCAGCTCCGGCGCGTAAGCTGTGTCGCCAGAGACAACAATCGAGCGATCCCTGGCGTCAAAACGATAAGCATACGATTGGGTGATGGGCGGGTGGCGCACGCGACAACTTGTGACGTGCACGTCACCATTTCGCAGGACGTCGCCGGCCTTCTCGAATTCGTGGACAAAGATAGACTGGCGCGGATCGGTTCCCCCTTCGTCGACGAGACGCGTGTCGATATCGAACTTTTCGTATTCGAAAAAATCCTGCGTCAACTTCTTTAAACCCGTTGGACCATAGGCGTCGATATGAATCGGTTGCGCCGTCACCCACGCGTTGTAAAGCAATGGACCATATTCCAAATTGTGATCGGAATGGTGATGCGTAATGAAGATGTAGCGTATCCGATCCAGCGCCACGCCTGCTTTTGTCAACTGTCGCGAAACGCCATAGCCACAATCGATTACGTACGGAACATCGTTGATGAGAATGAGCGTCGAAGGACCACTGCGCCCGGTCCTGGTGCTAAGCGTCGGTCCGCCTTTGGTGCCGAGCAGGATGATTCGAGTTCTATTCTTATCCTGGCCTCGAGCGATTCGGGCAAAGAGATAAGAGGAGAAGGCGAGACTCGCAGCGCCGACGAAAAACTGTCTGCGATTCGTAGTTCGAGTCATTCACGCACCTCGATTCACCCCGGCTGCGGCTGGCCGATCATATAGCACAGGCCGTCCGGCGCCACGACAAAGAAGACTCTTGATGTCGATTCGCCGTGCTTATTGATCTCGATATCACCGCCACCTGGTTGCTTACCTTTGATCTCTGCGAAAGCTGCTTCCACATTGTCGACCTCAAAGTAACAACCCTCCTGTGACGGGTCGCCGGAGTTTTCGGCCAGGCCAATTTTGATCTGATCGCGTGCCAGGATGACTGACTTGTGTGGTGCTTCTTGTCTCGAGACAACCCGAAAGCCGAAGGTCTTTTCGTAATAAGGAATCGCCACGTCCACGTCGGCGACGGGCAGGTTCATGGCGTCATCAGCGTAAGGCACGGCGCGTTTGAAAATTGCTCGAGCGTTGCTGCTCATTTCCCTCCCCATAAGAGATTTAGATCGCGCTTCATTCCTCTTCGAGACCTGCGCTTACACGAAACATATGGCCATCGGGATGACGCAGGTGAAACTCGCG
>QHXH01000137.1:3045-11144 GCA_003222855.1 Acidobacteriota bacterium | reverse complement strand
CGATCGGAATCAGCAAGCTGGTGATGTTTTTGATTCCGAGTCTGCCCGCCTCAATTCCAATGTGGGCAGTGACCGCCGGTATTACTGTGAGCGTGGGCGTGGGTTTGATTTTCGGCGTCTGGCCGGCGCGCAAAGCCGCGCGATTGGATCCGATTGAGTGTCTGCGATACGAATAAGATAGACAGGATTTACAAGATAAACAAGATGGGGAAAAGACAGACCATGGTTGCTGACTCTCCTTCTCTTGTAAATCTTGTTAATCCTGTCAATGTTCTTCCTCTTCTTCAGTCGCCGGCGTGCTGATCGATCCAATGATCCTTTGATACTCCGGATCATCTCTCAGCGAATTCCAATTCTTATCACTCTCGAACCAGCGCCGGTTTTCATTTCCTAATTCAATTGCGCGGCGCAGCCACTTCAAAGCTTCCTCGCGCTCACCTTCCATGGCGTACGCGGATGCCAGCCAGTAAGCCACGTCATGATCCGTGTCGGCAGTTTTCTTCACTTCATCGGTGAGCTGCGCGCGCGCTTCTTCACTGAAGCCGAGCGCGCTGAGGAACGTCGCATAGATCGGACGAATACCGTCGAGCTGCGGTTGTTGCTCTAAAACCTGTTCCAGAATCTCCGCCGCCTTCACCACGTCGCCGCGATAATAAAGTGCCCGCGCGCGAAAAGTTTTGATCAGGGGATGATCGGCTTCAATTGCCGCGCCGTGATCGAGCTCGGCCAGCGCCTCGTCATAGCGTCCCTGATACGTAAGCAGGCGCGCGCGATTGTAGGCGACGACCACGCGCTCAGCCGGATTCAAACGCAGCATTCGATCGAGACTGCGCATGGCCTTATCGTAATCTCCGTCCAGGCGCGCCACGATGCCGCGAATGAAATGAATGCTCGCATCGTTGGGAGCTTCGCGCTTCAATTCATCGGCCGCGGCGCGCGCTTTCGCTTTCTCGCCGCTGGATAAATAAATGAAGATCATGTTCATCCGCGGCTCAATCAAATGCGGATCGAGCGCCAGCGCCTTATCGAAAGCTTCGCGCGCGAGGGCGTGATCTTCCGGTTCGCCGAAGCCTTTCATGACGCGACTCGCGTACGCGGCGCCCAGCGCGCTGTGGGCCAGGGCAAAAGAAGGATCGAGATAAGCGGCACGCTCGAAATATTCGATAGCCTGATCGACGTCGAGGCGCGCGACCGTGTGATAGACGTAACGGCCCAGCGCATCGCGACCGCGCAGATACTCTTCGTAGGCTTCGGCGTTCGCGGTCGCCTGTTGGACCAGCCGATCTTTTTCGTCCGAAGACAATTCGAGCCGCAGGCCTTCGCAAATCTCCTGGGTGATCGTGTCCTGAACATTGATGATGTCCGTTGCGTCCGCGTCGATGCGATCGCTCCACAGCAGATCGCCGGAAGCGACGTCAACCAGTTGGGCCGTCACGCGTATGCGATTGCCACCGCGCAGAAAACCTGCGGACAGCACGGCCGAAACACTCATGTCGCGTCCCGCCTGGCGCGGATCAACCTGCACGCCCTGGTACTTAACGATTTCAGAAGAGGGACGCACGATGAGCGAGCGCACGCGGGCAAGTTCAGTGATCACCGCATCCGCGAGAGAGAATTCATAGAAACTTGATTCAGGATCGTTGCTCACGTTTTTGAAAGGAAGAATCGCTACGCTCTTGCGCTCGTGATCGCCGACGCTGGTGGCCGGCGTTTCGTGCGCCACTGATTGTTCAGACGTCGAAATCCTTTGTTGAGCACTGCGCTCGCCCGTGATTCCACGCAACCAACGCATTGCGCGGCCCATGCGGCCCGTGCCGGTCATGTGTTTGGGCGCGACGGGCGTGATTGCCTCGAAAGTTTGCGCCCCACCGGCTTCAACTTCCCGCAAGGCAGCGCGCAGGTCATCGCGCATCTCGGCGACTTTTTGATAGCGCTGCTTTGGTTCTTTGGCGAGCGCGCGATCGAGGATCGCCTGCAATTGCCACGGGGCGCCTCCGGGACGCGCTTCGCTCAGCGGCTGCGGCTCCTGGTGCAGCACTGCATGCCGCACGTCAACACTCGTCTTTCCCTGAAACGGCCAGGTGCCAGTCAACATTTCGTAAAGCAGAACGCCGGTCGAGAAAATGTCCGCCCGCGCATCGACGCGTTCGCCGCGCGCTTGTTCCGGAGCGGCGTATGTCGCGGTGCCGTAGGGAATGCCGACTTCAGTCAGGTCAGTGTGATGAATGCCCCCGGGGCTCGCGCTGTCGTCGACCAGCTTGGCCAAACCGAAATCGAGAATTTTCACCTGGCCCGAAGGAGTGACCATCACGTTGCCGGCTTTGACGTCGCGATGAATGATGCCGCGTTCGTGCGCCGCCGAGAGCGCGTCAGCGACCTGGATTGTGATCGAAAGCGCGCTGCGCAGATCGAGCGGACGCCCGTTGACAAGATCGCGAACGTTCTTGCCTTCAACGTACTGCATCGCGATGAAGTGAACGCCTTCGATGTCGTTGAGATCAAAAATCGTGCAGATGTTCGGATGGTCCAACGCCGAAGCCAGACGCGCTTCGCGCTCAAAACGTTTGAGGTTGGCTTCTTTGACAGTTAGTTCCGGCGGTAGGACCTTAATGACGACAGCGCGACCCAGCTTGGTGTCGGTCGCTTTGTAAACTGTTCCCTGACCACCGGCGCCAATCTTCTCGAGGATGCGGTAATTCCCAAGTTTCGCGCCGATCATTCTTTAGTATATTAAACGCTCAGAACGAGAGGACTGCAAATGAAGCTGGGAGCGCGGACGGTCCTCGCGCGCACACGAGCCGTAGGCGAGTCGATCATTCGCGCTCCGCGCTCAATGCGGACAGGGATGTCCGCGCTCCCAGCTACCCTCTCCCATGCGCAATCCTTTCCGCTTCCGGCAATCCACGCAATCTCAACATCGCCAGCACGCCAAACAATGGTCCCGGCGCGAGAATTACGAAAGCGTATTGCCAACCGACAAGTTTCTCGACGCGCGGGATCAACTCGATTGAAAGCGTCGTCAACAAGAATCCAAGACAGGTTTGAATCGTCAACGCCGTGCCGATGTATTGCGGATCGCCGAGTTCAGTCACACAAGCCGAGAATTGTGCCGAGTCGGCCACCACACTCGCGCCCCAGATCGCCGCGACGATCAAAAGAGCAATCGGGTGGGCGCCGAAGAATAATCCGATAATCAAGCAGCAACTGCCGCTGATGGTCATCGCCACCGAAGTTACGATCGTTCTGCCAACGCGATCGGCGATGAGACCTGCGATGACACAGCCCACGGCGCCGCAACCAATCACTACAAACGATCCGACTTCAGCAAATGCGGGATCGCTCTGGCGCGCAGACATGCTCGCGCGAATCATGAACGGAATCCACGTCCACATTGCGTACAGCTCCCACATGTGACCAAAGTAACCGAGGTTCGCGAGTCGCACGCCGCGATTGCGAAAAACTTTTCCCAGCTGGCTAAGATCAAATCGCGCGGCCGGCAGTGCGAATGGACCATCACTCACAAAAAAAAGCACAAGCACGCCGCCCATTACCGCGAGCAATGAAACGAAAGTGACGTTGGTTCGCCAATTATGACTGCCGACTCCATTGATCAGATACGGCGTTGCCTTGCCCAGCGTCAGCGCTCCCACCAAAACTCCGAGCGCCACTCCGCGGCCGTGTCGAAACCACGTCGCCAGCATCTTCATCGCCGGCGGATAGACTCCGGCGAGAAACATGCCGGTGAAAAATCGCAGAGTAATTCCGACCTGTGCGCTATGCGCGAACCACCCAAACGCGGCGTTTACAATGGCGCCGCCAATCGCCGTCAGCGTGAAAAGGTGTCGTGGACTGATGATATCCGGCAGATTAAACAGCGCGCTCAGCAGCGTGCCGGCGACGAATCCGATTTGCACGGACAGCGTTAACCAACCGGCGGCGGTTTCACTGAGGCGCCATTCTCTGGTCAACGCCGGAACCACCGCGGAACCGCTGAACCACAGCGACATGCCCAGCAGCTCTGCGATTGCGAGTAACGCGAGCGTTCGCCAGCGAGCAGTCGATGATATTTCAGTTGAATCGGCGAGCGCGTTTTGCAAGCGGGAGATTGTAGCGCAAAGGATTAGTGGCGCAAGTTGTTAACTTGCCATGGTCCTTAGCGATGAAACTCGCAAATTAGCAATTTGCGCTACGCAACCGCTGCGATGCGCGGCCGGATGATTTGGCCGGGATTGTTCTGGCGGGAAGGTTTACGTCGCTTATCTTCATACATCGCGCGATCCGCCTGGGCCATCAAGTCCTCGATCGAATAACGATCCTCATCCTCGAAATGCGCGACGCCGACGCTGACCGAAAGATCATAGGGCCGGCCGTTAAGCGCATTGCTGGCGTCAAATTGTTCCTGCAAGCGACGCGTCAATAATTCCGCGCTTTCGTCCTGCGCAATCGCGGCCAGGGCAACGAATTCATCACCACCCAATCGCGCCAGAATGTCCGAACTGCGAAATGTTTCTTTCAGGATCTCAGCCGCACTGGCCAGCGCGCGATCGCCTTCGGGGTGACCAAACGAATCATTGATCTCTTTTAAACCGTCAAGATCCGCGTATACCACGATCGGGACTTTGTTGTCTCGCCGAATCGCTGCCACGTGTTGCTCGGTTACTGCCAGGAACCCGCGACGATTATACAGTCCGGTTAACTCATCGATGAGCGAGAGACTGTGCAAGGCAGCTTCCGCGCGTTTGCGTTCCGTGATGTCTTGAATCTGAAAGATGAAATGCGCTGATTTATCGTCCGCGTCACGCACGAGCGATACGCTATTAAGTGCCCAGACAACTTCACCATCGCGATGGACGTAACGCTTTTCAACCTGACAAGTCGGAGTTTCGCTTTGCAGCAGTCGATACAGGTTCGCCAGGTCGCTGCCAATGTCGTCGGGATGCGTGACGGCTTGAAAGTTCGTCTTGAGTAACTCGCGCTCCGTGTGCCCAAGCAAATTACAAAGCGATCGATTCACGCGCAGCCATGCTCCCTGAGGCGACACGAGCGCCATCCCAATGGCCGCGTAATCAAACGCAGTGCGAAAGTGCTCTTCCGTTTCACGCAGGGCCTTGCTGATGCGTTCCTGCTCGGCGATGTGGCGATTCAATTCCTCAACGTGCCGGCGCGCTTGCTCGGCCTGCGCGGCGGCGACCTCGACGTTTTTCATATAGGTCCAATATGTGAAATAGACGATCGCCATGATCGGAATGGTGGCGCTGAACGCAAAGAAGCCGATGTTGCCGATGAACCGCGCGACGATGCCCGCCGCGGAAGCGCCGGCGAAATAGGTAATTGACGTCCACAGAAAACTCTTGCTCCAGGATCTCCAGATCGCCTCTCCAGATTTCAGCGCCGCGTTCGTTGCTACCAACAGGGAGTTCACTAAATATTGGACCACCGCCATCGTGCACAGCAGCACCAGGTAATCCGAAGAGTAGAAATCGTGGGCTTTGAGCGCGGGGCCAAACAACAACCGTAACGTCCAAACTGTTGTAAACGTCGCGCAAGCTACGACACCCGCATTAAAGATATGAGTGCGGGGATGTCTGCCGATCCGAGTCGAGGCACAAACAACTTCAGCAGTCGCCAACAGGATCGCCACCTCGCCGCCAAACAACAGCAGCGACAGGAAAATGAAACTGTCTGAGACCGAGATGTGCGCATTTACTCTCGGAATCTTAACGCTGAGACGTGGACCAATCAGGATGGTGGCGAGGGCCAGCAGCAGAAAACGAATATCGAACTGCTCGCGCGAGAGGCGCGCGCATGAAAATAAGACTGCCCCGGCGCCGGCGGTGGTAATTGTCCAAAGATAAACTTGACTGATTCGAGTACGGGTCATAGTCGAGTCATAGGGAAAGACCCACTCGCGCGTTCGCAAAGCCCGTTCCGCTCGAAAAGCTCTGATTTCAGAGGAAACCGATGATTTCGCCCTCCTCGGTCAGGCGCAACCCTTCACTCTGAACGGGTCGAATCTTCATTGTGAACGATCGGACGGGAGGGTTAATCCGCCAATCGGCTTTGACAGGATTAACACGATTGACAAGGATAGGGCGTGTAACTGAGGGAGTTTTTCCTGTTCGTTCTGGTAAATCCTGTCTGAGTCATTTCTCGCGGTTGATTCGTAATTTTGCCGTGTCCTATTAGTGTGTTGCCGGGGCCTTAGCCCGACCGTGAGGGAGGGCTCAGTTGCGATTCGGGCCGGAGCCCTCCCTCACGGTCGGGCTAGTGCCCCGCTTGTTTCCTGGCAACACAGTCTTAGGACACTACCCGTAATTTTGAGTGAGCTCTATTACTACGTTAGAATGCCACGCCTGAATTTCCGCGAAGGTTTCATCTTACAAATCCGTGCTAGCTCTAATCACCGCCACTGTTAACCCGACATTGTGTCTCGAAAAGGGTTGGTTCTGCCCAACGCCGCTCAACGGATATATCTGCTATGACATGCCGAGTTACTGTGACTCTTATTACAAGACCGCGGCGAACATCAGCCCCCTTTACCAGTTCGACGCGTTCGATTGGACCGTGCTGATCATTTATTTCGGCATTCTTGCGGTGCTGGCGATCTATGGCGTCTATCGCATCAAGCAGGTGATCGAGTTCTGGCGCTACTCTCGTTTTCCACCCAATGCAAAAGACACTTTTGCGGAAGACATTCTGCCCCACATCACCGTACAACTTCCGCTCTTTAACGAGATGTACGTCGTCGAGCGTCTGGTCAAAGCCGTTACAGAAATCGATTACCCGCGCGATCGAATCGAGATTCAGGTGCTCGATGATTCAACCGACGAGACGGTGAATATCGCGCGCGCGACCGTCGCGAATTATGCTGCGCAGGGTTTCGACATTCATTACATTCATCGCGACGATCGCACCGGATTCAAAGCCGGCGCTTTGGAAAACGGAATGAAGAGCGCGAAGGGCGAATTGATTGCGATCTTTGATGCCGACTTTGTGCCGAAGCCGGATTTCCTGCGCAAGCTGGTTCATCACTTCACTGATCCAATTGTGGGTTGTGCGCAAATGCGCTGGGCGCACATTAACGGCTCGTACAATTTGCTGACGCGTTTGCAGACAATCATGCTCGACGGCCATTTTGTGATCGAGCAAACCACACGCAACCGGACAGGAAATTTTTTCAACTTCAACGGCACTGCCGGCATTTGGCGCCGTGAGGCGATCGAGTTGAGCGGCGGCTGGCAGCATGACACGCTCACCGAAGATACCGATTTAAGTTTCCGCGCGCAGTTGATGGGTTGCCGATTCGTCTATTTGCTCGATCACGAAGCGCCTGTGGAAATTCCCGTCGAGGTCAACGCCTTTAAAGCACAGCAGCGTCGTTGGGCCAACGGCGTCCTGCAAGTTTGGTTCAAGCTCTATCTGCGCATCTGGTACGCCGACTTGCCGCTGCGCGTAAAGCTCGAAATGTTTTTCCGGCTCACCGGCAACATCAGCTATCCGCTGATGATCGTCGCCAGCTTTATGCAGTTTCCTCTGCTGCTGGTTCGCTATAACCAGGGCCTGCATCAATTAATGATGTTGGACGTGCCGCTGCTTTTCTTCTCGACAGTTTCCGTCGTCTTGTTCTACGGCTCGGCGGTTTGGTACCTCGATACCAAACGCGGTTCGCGCTTGTTGCATCTGCCGCTGGTGATGGCCCTGGGAATTGGTCTGGCATTTTCAAACGCGCGCGCCGTGCTCGAAGCGCTAATGGGAGTGAAATCAGATTTCGTGCGCACGCCCAAGTATCGCGTCGAAAAAACTGATGATGAATCCTGGAAGCGCAAGAAGTACAAACGAAGGCCTGGCTGGCTGCCGCTGCTGGAATTGAGCTTTGCGGTCTATTTTGTTTTCGCGATCGCCTACGCGGTGCGCATGCATATGTGGGGTCCCATCGCGTTCCTGTTGCTGTTCTGTTTTGGGTACGGTTACATGGGAATCTTAAGTCTGTTACAGACTGCCGGCGGCAAGCGATTGGATTCCAGGTGGCGCCGGACCAGCGCCACGGCGCGGCCGTAAATCACAGGCTTTTTAAGACGTCGGGTTTTGGCCGCAGAGCG
>QHXH01000137.1:0-2991 GCA_003222855.1 Acidobacteriota bacterium | reverse complement strand
GCTCCTGCTGAGCTGAAACAAGTTCTTAGGAGTCAGGCCTCTATAAACATCTCGTCCCTCGGGAACGAAATCAGGCCTTGTTTTCACCATGCTGTTAACGTGCCAAAGCGCCCTCGGTTTGACGCCGCGGCTTAACCGTTTTACTCTCTCTGTCCCGAACCGGCGGTATTTCCGAGAATTATCGTAACCAGGCGCACCACGCGGGCGTCTTAGAGTACCGAACTCGCAACTTATCGCGCTCTCGCGAACCATAGCGAACAAATTAACGGAGGATTTTTCGAATGAAGAGAATATTTCTGATTGCCGGATTGGCGACCGCATTTC
Organism: Acidobacteriota bacterium; assembly: GCA_003222855.1. Taxonomy (GTDB): domain Bacteria; phylum Acidobacteriota; class Blastocatellia; order Pyrinomonadales; family Pyrinomonadaceae; genus UBA11740. Next base: position 2,667 of record QHXH01000137.1, on the reverse strand, counting down.
TGCTCGTCGTCGTCGCGGCTAGTGCCCAAAAAGCGGGCTTCGCCGGCACCTGGGGCTTGGACAAAGCCAAGAGCCAGGGCTTGTCGCAGCGCATGCAGGGCGCGGACAAAGTTACTTTGACAATCACACAGGACGATAAAACCATAGTTCTCGACCAGAAGGTTGAGGGCGGCCAGCCACCCGCGGGTGGCGGCCCAGGCGGCGGTGGCGGCATGGGCGGCGGCCGCGGTGCGGGAGCGGGTGGTCCGCAGACTTACAACCTGGACGGAAAAGAAGCTACCAGCGATGTAACTTTCGGACAGAACACTGGCAAGCGAACGATGAAGGCCACGATGTCGGGCGGCACGCTTGAGTTAATGAGCAAGACGTCATTCACTGGGCAGGATGGAAGTGAACGCGTCAACACTGTTACGCAGAAGCTTTCACTTTCTGCTGATGCCAAGACACTGACTGTCGTGAATCACCGTGAAGGCGGTCAACAGCCTGTGCCGGATACGACGATGGTCTACAACAAGCAGTAACTTCGTTCCCCCAAACCAACGATCTTCGTTTTACCGAACGAATGATCTAACGACAGAGTCGCGAGGCCGCGCGCCTTGCGGCTCTGTTTTGCTTTTGGGTTGGGTTCTGAATTGACCGGGCATACGCTGAATTCGCGCTGAAGAGCAAGCGATGCATAATATCGATTCGTGAGTACTATGGCGTGAATGTGATAGATACTCTGAAGCGGGTCGCTCTGGTATTTGGTTTGGGGAAGACAGCTTGAAAGAGTCGCTGAGACACCGCACCCAGCCGAAGCTTGAATATCAGCGAGCGTTGCATTGTGATGATTGAGTTGTTTCCGGGCGAGGAGGAGGAAACGTTGTGTGGCGCCACTCAAACTCTACTGATCATGTCATTAAACCGGAGCAGAATCAGCTTGCCTCTAATCCCCCCACTTCGCGACGTGAGTTCCTCGGAGGGGCCGTGCTGACGGTCGTCGGGCTGTCACTCCCCGTTTCGGCCGCTTCAGGTCTCAGTAAGACGACAGACAACATACGGCCGACTCCAGGCTTTCAAGACCTGCACCGTGCACCCAACAGCGTGATGGCTCAGACCATGACTGGCGATCTCCATCTGATCCCAATGGGACGGCGATGGACGAACGGCCAGGTCGTCGTGACGCTCACTGATTTACCGGGCGCGCTCCGCGTCCAACTTTCCGCGCCGACCGTTCCCATCAAGCGGCTGCACCTGCGTTGGCGAGCCCGAATGAACGACGCTCGCCTCATCCTGGGCGACGCATGGGAGCGGGGCTACGGAGACCTCGAGTGGCGTGGGTGGATACCCGATCGCGTCATGCCCTGGTACTTCGCGACGTACAATGGATCGCTCACCCATTCGTATGGCGTGCGTACGGGAGCGAGAGCGTTCTGCTTCTGGCAGGTCGACGTGCAGGGCATCAGTCTGTGGGCGGACGTGCGCAGCGGAGGCGTCGGCGTGCAACTCGGGGAGCGCGTCCTCGACGTTTGCGATGTCACCGAATCCGCGGCTCCCGCCGCATCCCGTCTATGGCAGCAACGACTGGTACTGGGCCTACGGAAAGAACAGCGCGGCAACAGTCCTCACCGACGTCCAGCACATTGTCGAGCTCTCGCCCCCGACGGCAAACCGGCCATTCGCGGTGATCGATGATGGTTGGCAACCTGAGCGCGGGAAAGACAAAGCCGGCGTGGGCACCTGGGATCGGGGAAACGAGAAGTTCCCCGACATGGCCGGATTGGCCGCCGAGATTCGGCGCGCCGGCGCGCGACCGGGAGTCTGGATCCGCCCGCTGCAAGCTACGGGAGATTCTCACGATTCATGGCGACTGCCGCGCGACCGCGCGTTCCTCGATCCCACCGTGCCGGAGGTTCGGCAGAAAGTAGCCAGCGATATTGCGCGGCTGCGGCAGTGGGGCTTCGAGCTGATCAAGCATGACTATACGACATTCGACATCTTCGGCCGGTGGGGCTTTCAGATGGGCGCCGCGCTGACGAAGGACGGCTGGACATTCGCCTCGGGGCCCGGGCGCACAACGGCCGAGGTAATTAATGAGTTGTATCTCACAATTCGCACAGCGGCCAAAGAGAGCCTGGTCATCGGCTGCAACACGGTGAGTCATCTGTCGGCCGGACACTTCGAGATCTGTCGTGTCGGTGACGACACCAGCGGCACCAATTGGTCGCGAACGCGAAAGATGGGGGTGAACACGCTCGCGTTTCGGGGAACGCAGCACGGCGCCTTCTATGTCGCCGATGCCGACTGCGTGGGCGTCACAAACGCGGTGCCCTGGGTCTACAATCGGCAATGGCTTGACTTGTTGGCCCGGAGCGGCACGATGTTGTTTGTTTCGCTAGCTCCCGACGCCCTGGGTGCAGCCGAGCGGCGTGATCTAAAGGAGGCGCTCGCGCTGGCGTCGAGCACCCACCCGCTTGCGGAGCCGCTGGACTGGCAGCGCACGGTGTATCCAGCGCGATGGCGGCTAATGGGCCGTGAACGGACTTATGACTGGGTGGGCGGGGACGGGGCCGGCTTGCCGTGAGAGTTTTTCGCGGATGCGGGACGCGGACTTCATGAAACGAATCTTGATATCACTCACTGCCGGCATAACGCTCACGCTCGGCTTTCCGACAGTTGTGGCACTGG
>QHXH01000136.1 GCA_003222855.1 Acidobacteriota bacterium | reverse complement strand
AAGGCGCGGCAAACTTCGAAGCCGTCGCGCTTCGGGAGCAGCACGTCGAGCACAATCAAGTCATAGTCATTGATCGAGGCCTGGTAAAGAGCGGCGTCACCATCTTCCACCATGTCTACGGCGTAGGCGTTTTCGCGCAAACCCTTCGCGATCACGTTGGCCATGCGCGGCTCATCTTCGACGAGAAGAATTCGCATAGAGTTGCGGAGTCAGTACTACCTGCGTTAGCGGGTGGGATCGAACCGACTGGAGCGCAACCGTCCCGGTTGCAGCGTCGCGTTAACAAAGCTCAGGCAAGCGAGGACGCTTGCGCTCCAGTCCATTAACCCACCTGCTTACGCAGGTAGTACGGACCTCATTACTCCTATTTGATCCTCAACCTAAACGGCATCAAATAGATCGCTTCGCCTTTGCTTGCGCGGTCCAGCAACTGCGCATAGCGCAAGCTCTCGCGCATGTCTTCGGGCAACGCGGAAAAAAGCGAAGCCTGTTGCTTTGCCTGCGCGTCAGCCCCGTCGCTGTCGTCGTTTCCTGCACTCATCAGTTGCTCCAGGAACGTCGGCGGCTGCGGCATGATTATCCGTTGAATACTCTTCTCGGCAGGAATGTTCGCAAGCTGCTTCGCCATCTCGATCGCTTTATCCAATCCGCCGTATTCATCGACCAGGCCTTTTTCTTTGCCCTGACTTCCGGTCCAGACGCGGCCCTGGCCGATCGAGTCGATGTAATCCTTCTCTTTGTTTCGCCCTTTGCCGACTTTGGTGATGAAGTCTTCGTAAGTGTTCCTGAGAAACTCCTGAAACTTCGCGCGCTCGCTGTCGTTGAATTTTTCAGTCTCACGGAACATGCCGGCGTTCTTGCCGCGCACTACATATTCGTTTGTTACGCCGATCCAATCGTAGAAACCTTTAACGACGGGTTTGCCGCCGACCACGCCAATCGATCCCGTGATCGTCGAGGGCTCGGCCACAATTTTGTTTGCGTTGCATGCTATGTAGTAACCGCCGGAAGCGGCCACGTCACCCATCGAAACGACGACCGGCTTCTTTGCTTTGGCAGCTTCGACCGCGCGCCAGATGATGTCGGAAGCCAAACCCGATCCACCGGGACTGTCGATGCGCAGCACGATGGCCTTGACGCCTTTGTCATCGCGAGCTTCGTTAATCGTTCTCACCAGCGAGTCCGATCCGATTGTCTCTTCGCCATTGCCGCCGAATGATGATTTGCCGGAAACGATATCGCCGGCCGCGTAAACGACGGCGATCTTCTCGCCTTTGTTCAGCCCTAACGATTCCTGCGAGATCTGTTTGTAATCAGAGCTGCGGGCGATGTGCAGTTCGTCGCTGTCTTTGTAGCCCAGCCGCTTTTTCAATTCCTTCTCGACATCGTCGTGGTAGAGCGCGCCGTCGATCAGCCCGGCGTCTTTCGCTTGCGCAGCATTGTACGGCGCGTTGTCGATCAAACTCTTGACTTCATCAACTGATTTGTTCCGCGCTTTCGCAATTCCCTCAACGTAGCGGCCATACAAATCGTCGAGCAACTCATTAATGTACTTCCTATGCGCATCCGTCATCTGCTTTTGCGTGAACGTATCGCCAGCGCTTTTATATGCTCCGATCTGGTAAACGTCGGGATAGACGCCGAGTTTATCGAGCGATCCACGAAAGAACATCACGTCCGCGGCCAGGCCGATCGTGAACAGCTCGCCCGGAGGCGGCACGAAAATCTTGTCGCACGCGGTCGCGATGTAATAGTCCTTATTAAGGCCCATCTCCATGTACGCGTAGACCGGTTTGCCCGACGAACGAAAGTCTGCGATCGCGCCGCGAATTTCTTCCGACTTGGCCCAACCGGCTTCAGACATGTCGATGTCCAGCATCACGGCGCTGATGCGCTTATCAACTTTCGCTTTGCGAAATTGAGCCAGCAGGCTGCCGAGCGATTGCGGCTGCGCGCCAAAGATGCGACGAAACGGATCGTCAGGGACGTAATCAGGCAGCGTCCCGGAGATTTTCAGCGCGAGCACGCTGTTGTCTTGAATCGAAGGGCGATTGCCGCGCAGCGCGGAAACCACAATTGCGACTCCGAGCACGACGACCATCACAAAAAAGAGCACGATGCCGCCGACAATGAGCACGACTTTGCGGGTTGTAGACATGGCCATGAGCGATTTTCCTGATTAAATACGAATAGGGGCGTTTGTGAGTACGCGACGAGGATAGAAAAGGTTTAGGAGATCGTAAAGGAGAGGGATGCGGCGTGAGATTCCGCACCCCTCCTCGTTACGCGGTGACGACTTCTATTATGGGCCAAATCGCTGCCGGTACTCAGACGAAAGAATGAACGACCGGACCATTTCCGCCTTCACAAAATCACCGTTGAATGAGTTCAATTTGTTCAGCCAGAATTGGTATCCGCTGTCGCTGAAATCAGGCGCGTCAGTCGGATTGCGCCGCAGGTATCCGTAATATTCGGCAAGCACGAATGAGGAATTCAATTCCGCCTGTCGTAGAGAGTTCGAATCGGACACCGAACGCAGCCCGGCCACACGGCCCGCCGTTCCACCCGCGCCAAAGGCATTGATGGCGGCAGTTCGTTCAGCCGCGGTGGGTGTCACGCCCGCTGACGCATAAAGCGCATCAACGTATGGCGCAGCCGGCATAATCGGGAAACGCGCGAGGAACCCCGCGCTGTTGACTATTTGCACCGCGTAAGCCTGCTTGTTCTGATCGAGCAGAACGTCGAAACCCGGCTGGCCTACAATTACTCCGGCGCCAATCTGACGCGTGTCACGCATGAACTGCAAGTACGGCACACGTGACGAAGCGTCACTCGACAATCTCCCGAAAGCAACGCGTTGCGTGCGAAATACGTTGCCGCTGGTTTCCTGATACTCGATTGAAAGGAAGAAAGCGGCGCTTACATTAACGCGCGCGGCATCGATGCACGAAGCATTCGCACCGCAAACCGTGATCTGGTTCGTCCAGAAGCTCAGGCCTCCAGCGTCGGCTTCGCGTCCGAGGAAGTCCAGATAATGCTGGCGCACGAAGAACTGTGCATTATCAATCGGGTTCGCCGCTGCACCAGCATCATTGTCCGTGATGGTCACCGTAATTTGATTCGGCGTGCCGACGACAAAATTCCCTGACGCGTTTGACAGAGTGACCTTAAAAGTCTCAGGCGCTTCGACGAAGACATCGTCCACGAGAAGCACCTGAATTGTCTTCGACGTATCGCCGGGTCCGAACTGAATGGTGCCAAAACCGAAGGTGTAGTCGCTCTTCTGAACGGCCGTACCATCGCTCGTTTCGAAGTTCACCGTCGTTACACCGGAAGTGTCTCCGGTGCGACTCACGGTGAGCGACACGCTGCCGGCATTCTCTGCAACGCTGGTGGTGGCGGCGCTGAATTGCACAAATCCGCTTTCATCGTCGTCGTTAATGGTGCCGGTGCCCTGCGCCGTACTGATCGTGGCGTTAACCGGATTCAATAACGTCACGAAGAAGGTTTCGTTCGGTTCAGGCACGGTATCGCCCTTAACCGCGACGTTAATCGTTCTGGTCGTCACACCAGGTGCAAACGTCAGTGTGCCTGATTGCGCATCGTAATCAGATGGCGCGGTGGCCGTGCCATCTCCGGTGACGTAATCGACGGTCACTGTCTGAGTGCTCGCGCTGGAAAGCGTCACGGTGAAAGGTGCGTTGGTAGTTCCGCTGTTCCCTTCAGTTACCGCGACATTTCCGATTGAAAGTGCAGGCAGCCCGCTGACTGTGGCAGTGCTCTTCGCGCTGATGCTGGCGCCCCCGATGTCCCTCACGCCCGTGACATCGAACCCGCCGGCGACAGCCGGAGTAATTGTGACATTAGCATCCGAACTTGACCCGCCGGTATCGTTGGAAGCCGAATTCGGTGTGACTCCGCCTGACGAAGTCGTTCCGTCGCCCCAATCGATCACGACAGAAAAATCACTGGCTTGTCCGTTCGAATCCGCGTCCGTGAAAGATGCCACCTTGGCCGTAAACGGCGCGCCGACAATCGCGCTGATGTTAATGCCGGTGGAAACCGCCGTCGGTTCGGGATAGACAAAATCATCCGTCACGGCCAAATCGACTCCGCCACCTGGGTTGTCCGCTGGACCCGAAGTCACACTCGTGCCGTTGAAACTGAAGAGCATTGCGTTGCCAAGAGTTATTGTAACGTTCGTGACAACCGGATTCTGGAACAGCACGCCGAAGAATTCAGCTTGACCGCTCGTGCCCGTGGGTACAAAGAACTTGCCCAGGCTGGTCGTGCCGTTGAAGTATTCGATTGAGGTCGTGTTCGGAGTTTCAACGTCACGGAAGATCGCGCCGAAGCCACGCGTTACGGCTTGTATCGGCACGGAAGTGTTATGAACACTCGGCAGCACGAAGTTGAAGTCGATCGTATTGTCGTTGAACATTGCAAAGGTCTTCGTGGGACTGAAGGCCGGGAATTGATTGCTCACTCCAGGATTCACGGTGGTGAACGTGGATGGATCAGCCCCGGAGGCCGGGCCGCTCACGGCGTACACCTCTTCAAAGTTAATGCCTCGTTCCTGGAATCGGTTGACGGGAATGCCAACGACAAAGTTCGGCACGATGACGGTGGTGGCGCCTCCGAAGTCTGTGCCGTCGAGAGCCACACCATCCCAGTTAATCGCACGGAAGCCTCCGTTTTGTGGCGATGCTGTCGCCCCGTTGTTAACTCCGCCGATTGCAGTTTGAAATGCCCCTAGCGCCGCGTTCGCCGTGCCCGCCGTAACGCTCGTATTGTTGCCGCCCACGCCGCTGAAAGTTGTATTAGCACCTGCGTTGAGCGTAGCGATACTAAGTGGTGCATCGACCACGGTAGCTGCCGTGTTGACAGACGCATCGAAGTTAGCCGACACATCATGAATCGTAACCGTGAGGTTGAATAAGCCCTCTTCCGCGTAGGTGTGACCACCTGTCACACTGAACGAGCCGCCGCCATTGGAGACGATCGTTCCGGCAGAAGTAGAGGTTCCATCTCCCCAGTTTATGGTCGCCGTATAGTTGCCGGCCGGAGTTCCCGGATTTGAATTGTTGAAAGTGGCAACAAGTTTGTTAGCGAAGGCCACGCCCTCGAAGGCGCTGAGGGTTGTGCCTGAAGCAACCAGCGGACCTACTGTAGTCGTCGCTGTTGATGAATTGTTCGCCGAATTCAGATCCTGCGCGGCCGAAGTGATCGAAGCCGTATTCGAGATCACCGTATTAACCGGGGTTCCCGAATTCACTTTGACCGTAATGAAATAAGTGGCCGTGGTGTTAGCTGGAAACGTCGCCGTGCTTATGGTTATCGTCCCGGTGCCATTCAAACCGGGCGTGGTTACGCTGGCCGCCGGCCCGGAGCCTTGCGAAAAGCTTTGGAACGTCGTGTTCGCCGGCGTTGTATCCGTCACCACCACGTTCTGTGCATCGTCGGGGCCGCCGCTGGACACAGTTAGCGTGTAAGTAATATTGCCGCCAGCATTGATCGGGTTAGGTGAAGCAGTCTTGGTGATGGAAAGATCAGCGACGGGCGGTTGAACCGATTTGAGATACTTAACAAGGTCTGCTCGGTTGGCCCCACTCGTAACGAAATGGTGCCGCACTCCACCGTTACCATCCTGAGAACCATCCAATACCTGGTCCAATGTTTGCGCGAGACCACTGTAAAAATAAGGGCCGGTCTCTGGAAGACTCAAGAGCGAAGGTATATTGAATCCGTTAGGTCCGAGCGGCGCAATTGCCTGACCGGGGTCCGCAGCGTTAGCTCGGATTTCATTCACGCGACCACCGGGAGAGTTCGGCGCGAAGGTACCGACATTAATAAGTACTCCGGGAGCCAGGCCCGCAGCAGGAAAGGCCGGATTCTGCGTCGCAGTTTGACGCAGCTCCGCCCCAATCACGCGCTGGTTCCCAAGACCGAGGCCAACTTCAGGCGAGGGCGGTGTCGTGTAGTCAACGGTTGAGGCGGTGAACTTCGGCCCGCTATGACACGTTGCGCAACTGAATCCAGGCACGACTAGACCGACCGTATTGAAGAGAGTTTTTCCGTTGACGGCGCCAGGATCGAGCGGGCTGACTGGCGCTCGCGCCGAACGAATAGTCGCTACCCACGCGGCAATTGCGTCCTGATTGGCATCACGACCCGAATTGGCAACCGGGAGAAAATTCGTCACCCCAGGCGGAGTTGAAACCTGAAGTCCACGCCGGGCCACAGACAAGTTCCCGCGGTTGAGCCAGGCTCCAGTTGGTGTTCCCGGGTTGCCGACGTTAGCGACGTCGTTGTTAGCCACGCTGTATTCCAAGACAGTAGTCTGATCGGTCCCAGTGCCGTCAACGCCCCCAATAACATAAATCTGGTTGGTCGTCAGCGTGCTCCCGATCCCGAAGCGAGCGCGCGGCGTCGGCACAGCAGAGTTCCCCGCATTCAAGGAGGTCCGCGGCGGGTGGGGCCCGAAGAACGGCGCGCCGGGTGGTGTCGTGGGACCAATCGCCACGACGGCCTGGGCAGCGTACTCCTCGACGGTGGCGAGCACGGTGCCACCGCCATCCTGGCCGCCAATCACAAAGATTCGCGACTGCGTCCCGCGGATAGCGGTGGCAATGCCGTGATTGCGCCGCAATGTCAGCCCGGGCAGGGTGAAGGCTGACCAAGTACCCGGCCCTGATGGATCGGCCTGAAAGCGTTGCACCGGATTTGGGTTCGCCACTGATGGCGCAGCTTCCGATCCAGTGTTGCCCGATACCACGTGAATCAATTGAATTGGCTCGGCGGTATTGATTCCGCCTGCCACGGTAATTCCGAACTGCGCCACCGCAGTCGGCAATGAAGCCACTGAACGCCAGGTGTCTGTGGTTGGATTGTATTCTTCGACTTTTCCACTTGGAGCCGTGGTGTTCATTGTGCTCTCGTAGCCGCCCACGGCATAGATGCGAAATCCCTGACTGGTGCGCACGGCGGCGGCGCCGAGCGAATGGCGCGGAGTAAATCCCGTCGCGTTGCGCGGCGTCAGCGTGTTAGTACGAGGATTGAATTCGAGCACAGTATTGGCGTCGTTGATAAGAGTTCCGTCACCCGCGCCGCTGCGTCCGCCAATGATGAAGACGCGATCATCGCCCAGCGTGGCTAATGCGAAATCGCGGCGAGCGTCGAAGAGAGCCGGAAGGGCCGCGGCTCCCGACAAGTCGTTCGTGGTGCTGACCGCAGGCGTGAATGGATTAAACTGCTCAACAAGAGAAGAGTCAGTCGGAGTCGCCCCGCTGGTTCCGCCAAGCGCCAGGAATAAGCGGTCATCGTCAATCAGGCCTCGACCACCGAATACAGCCCGGGTATTCAATTCAAAATCCTGATTCTCATCACGAACACCACTCCAATTCAAAATACGTTGGTCATGAGGGTTTACTTTTGCGAACGTACCATCGAGTGAGATCGTCTGTCGTGGTCCCGCATCGAACATCCAGGTGATGTTGTCTGAGCGCCCCTTCGGGTGGCAAACAACACAAGCTCCCCATGCTTCCTGCGACATGCGTCCTTGAGGACCGCGACCCGAGAAGAATAACTGTTCGCCCAGATGTGCAATCGCTTGTGGCCCTGCATCCTGTGGCCCTGGATCCGGCAACGCAGACGCCCTCGCTGTCCCAGCAATAACCGGAGCCGTCGCATTCGAGATATTGACAATCGTGATCGAGCGGCTTACAAAATTGAAGCTGTACAAGCGAGTACCGCCGCTATTAATTACCAGTCCTTGTGGAGCGTTACCTGAAATTTGGCCACCAGCCACGGCCTGCAAATCAACACGCACCAGCGTGCTCGGCCCAGCGACAAGCGGATTGTTGACCGTCGGAATTCCATTTGCGTCCGTAGTTGCGCGAACGATCAAGTCTGATTGTTGAACTGCAATCCACGCATCAGAACCATTTGGACGCCAGGTCATCGCGACGGGATTAGTTAGAAAAAGCCTGGGCGCCGGAGTGGTACCCAGATTGATTCCTTGGTTGAGATTAAGTGGAGCCGTTTGGCGAACACTCGAACCAGTTTGGGCGGCGACAATCTCAGCGCGAGTACCCGTGTCAAAGATCGAAACCAGTCCCTGAGCCATAGCAACGAAACGCAGCGGACCATTCGGAGACGCCGCGGTGCCGACGACGTAAGCTCGTGACTGGCCCGGCTGAATCGCTATCGAAGCCAACTGGTTCGGGAAGGCTCCAGTCGGGGTCGTGAAACTCTGCGGGTTGGTGGAGGCCACCGCGGGCGTCGGTTGCGCAGGGTTCCCCGCCGGAGGCCCGCCGGGAGCAAGTTGTCCGTTTGAATTGAAACCGGTGTTGGCCATCGGCCCTAGAACAGAGGTTCCCACGACCGTATTCGTGGCCGCTGAGATCGCTGCGACATGGCCCTCACGCTGATCGTCCTGACCCTCATCCGTTGCGGTCTTCCCGGGGCGAAGTTGGGCGTAAAACAGAGCGACGAAGACTGTTTCATCAGTGTCGTCCGTATCTCCGTCATTGGTTATGCCGATGGCGCGCGGGGCAGTTCCAAGCGCGCTCAAATCGACCGTCGCAACGAGCGTTGGGCTCGCCGAAGTCGTGTCGAAAACCATCAAATTGTTCGACGCTGAATTAGCGACGTAGAGTCTGCTTCCGTTCGGAGAGAGAGCAACTGCCATGGGTTCGGCGCCGACACTGAAAGTACCAGTCACAGTCAGGCTCGTGAGATTTACGATTGAGACGGTTCCATCGAACGAGTTTGCTACGTACGCCTTCGTCCCATCGGGGTGAATGGCCACGCTACTTGGATCACGGCCGACGGCGATCTCGGCAATTTTTGCGGGGCTGTCAGTCAATACATCAAGGATGGTGACCGTATTCACCTCAGGGTTGACGTCAACCAAGGTGCGATCGTCAGGCGCCAGTGCCACCGGGCTCGACTGACGGGGACCAACCGACGTCGCCGCTGGTGTCAGGTTGCCCTTGTTGGCGAGGCTCGAAATGATTTTGCGTGCTGCCGCTACGGGCCCTCCTGGTTCTTGAGCAACCAATGTTACCGCCACTAATACCGGCGCCAGGATGACGAGTAGCAGCGTTATGTGTTTTGGTCGACGAAAAGACGGCGAGACGCGTGACGGCATGGTTTCCTCACACAGCAGTTTCCGATACTAATCGACAACCGTATTAGCATCCGGGGCAAAACTGCTTTCAATCAAGGTTAGATAAAGCCTGGTATTTGGCCTCGCATCTTATCCATGTTGCCAGGACTTGTAAACAGAAATTCGCTCCAATGTCGAAAACTAGGGACCAGGATATGGACCCATTCGTTCAAGTCTGACTGGAGAAGCGCACATTCAACGGACTTCGGAGTTGGCGAGAAGTCGAGCGTAGCAGGCGGTTAATTTCTTACGACAGTAGGTTACTGCGCATTAGGCATCTTCCTTACTTCGATATCTGTTTCCGACCTTATCGACGCAGAATTCTCATCGTCTGGTCTTTTCACTTCGATATCATCGAAACGAACGGCCAGGATTTGTTGAGTTATTCTTGGTGATCCAACCTCCGCCGATTACTTCATCGCTGCGATAGAACACAGTTGCCTGGCCGGGAGTGATCGCTCGCTGAGGTTCGTCAAACTTCAAGTGCGCATGGCTTTCGGCACGTGGAGTGATAGTCGCGGGCGCCGCGGCGTGCCGATAGCGCACGCGAACGTCTGCACGAACTGGCTCGGCCGGATTATCCAACGCGATCCAGTTCACGCCGGCGGCCGTGAATTCGTCGCTGAGGAGTTCATCCTGATAACCGGCAAGCACACGGTTCTTCGCAGGATCGATCCCGATAACATAGAGCGGTTGTGAATCAGCGATCCTCAGCCCGCGACGCTGACCGATCGTATAGCGATGAAATCCAGTGTGGCTCCCGATCACGGTTCCATTTCTCGTTACGATTTCACCCGCGCCTGGCAAGCGATTGATTTGGTTCTCTGATTCAAGATATCTATCGATGAATCCGGCATAATCGCCATCAGGCACGAAGCAGATCTCCTGCGACTCTTTCTTTTCGGCGACTGCCAGTTGATTATCGCGCGCCGCCTGGCGCGCATCGTTCTTTGATAATTCTCCCAGCGGAAACAGAGCGCGCGAAAGTTGATCCTGCGTCAGCTCCCAAAGAAAGTACGACTGATCCTTTTGCGGGTCGCAACCGCGCAACAGGCGATAGCGATTCGCCGCTTCGTCGAACTCAACGCGCGCGTAATGACCGGTCGCAACTTTTTCACAGCCAAGGCTTGACGCAAGTTTATCAAGTGATGCGAACTTCAAACGGCTGTTACAGGCAACGCAGGGAATTGGCGTCTCGCCGCTTAGGTAACTGTTGATGAATGGTTGGACCACATCGCGCTCAAACTCCTTTTCCAGATTCAGAACGTAAAAAGGAAATCCGAGTTCTTCCGCGACGCGGCGCGCATCGTAAACGTCATCGAGCGAACAGCAACGCGAAGGCAGCGGCTCGCCGTTTTCATCCACACTGATGCCGCGACGCTGGTTCCATAACTGCATCGTAAAGCCGACGAGTTCGTGGCCCTGCTCTTTCAGAATTGCGGCGGCCGCGGACGAATCCACTCCCCCTGACATGGCTACGGCGATCTTCATTCTGGCTCTAGTTTCAGGTTTCAGGTTTCAAGTTTCAAGTTGGGAGAGTCGTGTCGGAACCCGGACCGGTAGCGACTGGATCAAAAACGCTGGTTGAGTGAATGATCCCGTCGCTACCGCTCCGGGTTCTGACACGGTGCAGTTTTCGCAGCTTTGCGCCAGATGTTAAGATGCACAACTTGAAACCTGAAACTTGAAACCTGAAACTAAGTTAATGCCTGAACGCGCCATCGAAGAATACAAAATCGCTGAAGAACCTTATTACCTGCCGGTCGATAATGAGGTTGGTTTGTTTGAAGCGGCGCACGCCGCGCACCTGCCGGTAATTTTGAAAGGACCGACGGGCTGTGGCAAGACGCGCTTTGTCGAGCACATGGCGTGGCGATTAGAACGTCCGCTAATCACCGTCGCGTGTCATGAGGATTTGTCATCGACTGATTTGGTCGGCCGCTTTTTGATCGAAGGCGAAGAGACGGTCTGGCATGATGGGCCGCTGACCTCGGCGGTGCGACATGGCGCGATCTGTTACCTGGATGAAGTTGTTGAAGCGCGCAAAGACACGGTCGTAATCATTCACCCGTTGACGGATCATCGTCGCCGGCTTCCGATCGAAAAAAGAGGGACGATCCTGGAAGCGCCGTCGGATTTCATGCTCGTCGTTTCGTACAATCCGGGTTATCAATCGATCTTGAAAGACCTGAAACAGTCCACGCGGCAACGCTTTGTGGCGATTGATTTTGATTATCCGCCGGCCGAGTTGGAAGCGACGATCGTCGCGCGTGAAGGCGGCGTCGACGAAGGCACCGCACGCGATCTGGTTTT
>QHXH01000135.1 GCA_003222855.1 Acidobacteriota bacterium | reverse complement strand
TCGATCAAACCTCGCAGAGTTACATCGGTTGATCTCTTTGTTTGGTGTCCCGGCCCACGGATGGAGAAGCTTCCATCCGGCTAAGCCTTACACACCGTGTCACGAATGCGCGACTACTTCGAATCGGTGAAGAACTCAACGAAGTTAATGCGCCTTGTTAATCGAGGCGATCAGACTTATATGGATTGCGTCAGGATGCAAGCGTAACTTCCAAATCCCGCAGCAGTCCATTGCTCAGATCATAAATCCAACCATGCACTGTTAACGCCTGATTGCGCGACCACGCGTCGCGCACGATTGTTGTCTGGCTGACGTTGGCAACCTGTTCGATCACGTTTCATCAGTCGATGAAACGTCAGCAGCCCAGTTACGGCGCTGTAAAACCAGTTAGTGGATTCCCGTAAAAGGCGTCCGTCTTCCACGCGTTGCGATCCCACTGTCCGTCCGAATCTCCGAGCACCTGGACCGGCACGATGATGCGAGTATTGCCGATCTTGTTCGCAGTGCCTATGCCATTGTCCACAAGCTTTCCTTCGGCATCGACAGCGAATTTTATCGAACGCACCAGATGACCCTTGTATAGAATCTTGATTTCATAGTCACCGGCGTTTTCACTGAGCAGGTAAAGCGGCCCGAACATCGTTTTATTTTCCTCACCGGTCTTGTTCCAGGCCTTGATATTCGGAAAGTTACACCTCATACGCGTCCAAATGAACTGGCCGTGAGGCTCGGTGATGTGAGTGGGGTTATCTTCGATCTCATTCGTGCCGCAGCTTGGCTTGCCGACCTCTTCGCCCTCGTACATCATCTTGCCAACTTCTTTGCCGCCGTGAAAAAGATGTGGCTCGAACGGCCCATTCAGTTCGGTGCGCGCCCAGAAAGCAAAGTTCAAAGCAGGTTTCTTCCACTCGTAAACATCGTCTGGCAGAAGAAACATGTAACCAATCGGTAAGTTCCAATCCTGATCCACGTAATAAACAAAATGGTTCACATAGTCAGGACCGGTTTCGTTGGAATGCACCTTTGCGACTTTGAACTTGCCGGTAAAGAGCGTTGCGTCGCCACCCATCAATTCATTTCTCATCTTGATGGTGAAATTGACCGGACCCGTATAGGTGATTCCTTTATCTTCGCCGAGCGCATCGCGGCCGCCGCAATCCTCAACCTGCCACCAGTGACCTGCCCCGGTCTCTTCTGTCTTGCAATCAAACTTCCAGGTGACTCCGCCGGGCGCCGTGAACTCCGCATAAATCTGGCTGCCGCTGGCGATTGGTCCATTTACGCGCAGGTTCAACCTGGGAACCCAACTAAAAACCTTGAAGTCTTTTTTGTAAGAGCTGAGCGTGAAGGCGGTGACCTGCACCGAATCTTTCTGAATCGTCGGCTGGTCCTGTGCTTTCGTTTTCGCCCCGGAGAACAGAACGACAAGCAGCGCCAGACAGGTCAGTATCGGGAGCAGACCGGGGCCCCGGCGCGGGCAGCCCGCGTGGGGTGGTGGTAGCGACCCGGTTGGATTTGAGATGAGTTTCTTTATCAAGACGACACCTCCTGATTTGATTCTGATTTCCATCGGGGGTTTGGGCGCTGAGAGTTTACAACGGAGGGGATTGATTAGTTAAGTGATCGTCTTCACGGCGTAGTGTTCATTTCTCTTTTTTCGGTGGCGCGAACGATCCAGAAAGTCACATCACGAAACCGCACGAAACAAGGCTCGTCTTTCGTGACCGTGGAGATGCTTTTCGTCTTAACGGAGGCTCTAACAGGCTGATGAAAAACTACCTTAGCCACAGAGACACGGAGACACAGAGAAAGATGAGAGAAAATAATATAGGAATTTGTTGGCATTTCTAATTGCTCCCGGTCCTTTCTGTTCTCTGTGACTCTGCGTCTCTGTGGCAATTTTGCTTTTTTC
Source organism: Acidobacteriota bacterium (assembly GCA_003222855.1). GTDB lineage: Bacteria > Acidobacteriota > Blastocatellia > Pyrinomonadales > Pyrinomonadaceae > UBA11740. The sequence continues at coordinate 19,013 of QHXH01000135.1, read as the reverse complement.
AGCACCCTGCTAAGTGGCGATCGATGAATTGCGGCAAGGTCATAGTCTCAGCTAATCTCGCGGCGGCGGCCATGAGTGAAGCGGACAATAACATCGACTTCGAGATCCGATCCGCGCAGACGTCGGATGCTCCGGCGTTGGCGAAATTGCGCTATGCCCTCCGTTCAAGTACAGGTGTAGTCACCGAGCCGAAGGCTGACTTTTCAAAGCGCTGTACGGATTGGATGGAAGAGCATTTGAAGGCAGGCGGCTACTGGCAATGCTGGGTGGCCGAGAGCGAGCATAAACTGATTGGTTGTTTGTGGCTGCAACTTGTCGAGAAGATTCCCAACCCAAGGTCTGAGCCGGAATACCATGCGTATCTTACAAATTTTTACGTCGAAGAATTCGCGCGTGGCCGTGGCGTCGGATCACAGATGCTGTCTAGGGCCATCGCCTGGTGCGAGACTCGCGAAGTTCACGCCGTAATACTGTGGCCAAGTGCGCGAAGCAGATCGTTGTACGCGCGGCGCGGATTTGCCGTGCGCGATGACCTGATGGAACTCTTAATCGCCGACGCATAAACCGGCGTTGATTCTTTTTCTTGAACTGCGTCTGCAGCCAGTGAAACCAGATGTTTCTTTCTCGCCGTAACTACGTCGGACTCGATGTGACTTCGTGGATCGTCTTTTTTCGTCCTAACTAAAGAATGGGATCTCCGTTCGTCCGCCAGGATTTGAATCCGCCATCTGCGGATTACTTCTTTAGTAACTTATTATTGTCCAGAAACTGAAGCACCGCCGCATTAAATTCCTGCGGCTTCTCCATCATGATGAAGTGGCCCACGCCATCCCACATGTGGAATTCCACGTTCGGCGCAATCGCGCGAAAAGATTCCTCGATGTTCGGCGGGTAAAACGGATTCTTCGCCATGATTGCCAATACTGGCACATTGATTTTGTCATCTCCCCAAATCGACGGGTCAGCCATCCCTTCCATCGCGCTCACGATCACATGCTGCGGCGTGTTAAGTGACGAAGTCTTAATTCGCTCCGTCGCGTCGGCGGAAAGATTCGGCCCGCTAATCGCCGCTAACATCTGGCCGACCGCCTCTCTGTAGTTGGGCCCGCGAAAACCTGCGATCAATCGATCCATCAAGGTTTTGTCGCCGAATGGATGCAGCGAGCCGTCAACAATCACAATCGCGAGGGTCTTCCCCGGATATTTGCGATAGAACTGCCGGGCGACTGGAGTGCCCATGCTATGGCCCACCAGCACGGCGCGCTTGACCTTTGCGTCGCGCATCACCGCATCAACCGCGCGTGCAAAATAATCCATACTGTAAGTAACTTGTGGCTTGTCGCTCTGACCGTGCCCGGGCAGATCCATTGCGATCACCCGATTGCGCTGCGCAAAGTCCGCGAACTGATCGCGCCAGTTGTCGAGGTTGCACGTCCACCCATGAATCAGCACCAGCGCTTCATCGCCCTTGCCGTAATTCACATAATGGATGCGCGCGCCATCGAGCCTGGTGAAGTGGGAGTCCGCGATGGCAACCTTTGGCGGTTTTGTAGGGGCGGGGCTTGTGCGCTCTTCAATGCGGTTTGAAGATGCGACTGCATGCGCGAAAACGAGAGCGACGACGAACGAAAGCAGTTGAGGGAAGTAAACAATTCGTAAGGACAATAACGCGCGTACGAAGTTTTTGGTCATGTATTTCCTCCCACCGAAAATTGATCGATGTAACTTTTCATGGTCAGATCGTCTCGACTACGGATTTGCCAGAGCGACGAAACCCGTAGAGGTTTAGGAATTGCAGCATACTCAAATGGTACCGGAACGATGTCGGTATCACCGTACCTCAGGACGTGCGTGAGACTCCAATCCAACGATTCTGGTCTGAGTGAATCCACTTCGTTCGTAGAGTCCCAAAGATCCGTAGAAAATAGCAAGTTTCCGCGCAACCATGACATCAGGTTGTCAGAAGCGCCAACGGCGCGCGATGTAATAGCCTGGGCCAACGGCCCAGGTTCAACGTGCAATTGAGATTATTGAGCGCTGAAGGCGCGGAATGGATCAATCGAGCACATAACGTTCATCGAATTCAATCTCGTAACGTTCTAGGAAATTGCGATATTCGTCCTCGAAAGTTACACGACGATGATGTTGCTTCTGGCCTCGGGTATTGCGTTTGAGCGCGGCCACATTCGATTGTCCGATTGAAAACGCACCGTAGCCTTTCTGCCAATGAAAGTTTCTAAACTCGCGGCCTTTCGTCTTGATCCATTTTGATGAGACGGTCTTAACTTCTTCAACCAAGTTCGCAATCGTGATTGTTCGGCCAAGAACAAAGAGCATGTGAAGATGGTCCCTCGTTCCATCAATCGCCAAAGATGGTGATTTATGATTGTGGAAGATCGTCGCGATGTATGGATGAAGTTCCGATTCGATGGCTGGCGTTATGAAAGGTTCGCGATTCTTCGTACTGAAAACCAAATGAATAAGAATGGATGACAGGGATTGAGGCATGGGAGTCTCCCTTTCAGTTTTATTGCGCGCCTTCAGCGCTTGGTTGCAAACGTTACTTCCAACCTGGGCCGCTGGCCCAGGGCTATTACATCTCACGCCTTTGGCGCTTCGGACTGCGACTTTACTCGGCTTACTTCCGCACCACCGTAATCTTTACTTCCGACGGATACTGCTTCGAATGATGCACGACAGTGTGCGCGACGACGCCGGTCGCTTCATCGTAGTTTCGGCCGCCGGTGTTCAAATTACGATCGAAGCGCGGGAAGTTGCTGCTGGAAACCTCCAAACGAATGCGATGGCCGGCTTCGAAGAAGTTGCTCGTGTTCATCGGTTGTAAGGTGACTTTGTAAACCTTGCCGGGTTCCATCCACGCGAGTGGCTTGTCGTAGCCGTTACGATATCTCAGGCGTTGAATTGTCTCGTCTAAATTGTAAGCGCGGTCGTCGGGATATACATCGATCAACTTCACACACTGGACGACACATAAAGAGTTACTTCTATGGGACCGCTGACTTCGATTCCATCTTTCAATGGGCCCGAACTGTAAACCAAAATGTCCGGTCGCTCTTCCATCTTGCGCTGATCGAAGGCCCCGCCCTGCACCGCGTTTCCGGTGCAGCAGACGTTCCCGCCATACGAAGGCACCGGATTCATCGGGTCATAGTCGAATTTGTCTTCACTGTCAGTCGCTGGAGCTGCATTGGTGAGCGCGCCATCGCCATTGAGCGTGTTTGCTTTACCGCCGCTTGATAAAAAGAAAGTGACCGGCTGGGCTCCTTTTGGTGGCCAGGTATCTGACGCCTGCCACTTGTTGATTCCCATTGTGAAGTAACGCACGCGCGGAATCTTTTCCAGAAGCTGAGGGCTCTCTCCTTTGAGAAAACGATCGAACCAGGCCCACGTCAGCTCGTCATAATTCAGTCGCGCGTCCCCCATGCTGCGCTCGCCGACAATCGTGTTTTCCGTCGCGCGCTTATACGAGCAGTGAAGCGTCGGCGCGATCACTGCGTACTGTTGATTGGCAATTTCACCCTTTGCGGTTTTGCGAACGTGATTGTAGGCGGCGAGGTTGGGCCCAACTGACACGTCGTACCATGACATGAACCAAAAGCCCGGCACATTAATCTGCATGTTGTCATGCCACAGACCACCGCGGTACCACGCCGGATCATTCGGCGACCTCTTAATCATCGAACCCCGTGTATCAACAGGCATTTCATCGGCAAAGATTCCGCGTGGGCCATCGACGGCTTTCAAAATGTCCATCTCGGGCAAATGACGGAGCGCTTGCGACCAATCGACGGGTGGCGACTGCTGCGCGAGATCGAATGACTTCGACACGCGAACCAGATCTTGCTGTGAAGTTGCGGTCGGAAACATTGGCCGCACCTGATTCTGCTCGCCATAGATCCACGCTATAAACAGCATCTGCACGGCGCCGCCCCGATACCAATTGCCCTGCTCGAAATAGGGAGCGACGCGTCCGACACCGGCGCCAAATCCCTGGGGGATGATCGCCGCCAGCGCGGGATTGCCCTGGGCGGCTACGGCGAGTTGCCATTCGGCGGTAGAAGAGCAACCAATCAGGCCGACCTTGCCGTTGGACCACGACTGTTTAGCGATCCACGAGATCGCATCATCACCATCAGTCAACGGTGGTCCAAGAATGTCGTAATTCCCTTCAGAGAAAAAGTGGCCACGCTCGTTCATCTCGACAAAGGCGTAGCCGCGTTTCAGGGCGTCGAGCTCGCTGCTTAGATCGCGCGGCAGGCCGTTGCGCACGTCCCAGAAATTGAAGTTATAAGGCGTGCGCACAAAGACGGTTGGGTACTTTTTCGAAGTGTCCTTTGGCCGATAGACGTCCGCGGCCATGCGCTTGCCGTCGCGCATTGCCACCATCAGTTTCCGATCAACGACTGCGATCGACTGCAATTCCTGCTCGACCGAATTGCGACGCGCGATTACTTCCGGAGTCAGGCCGGCGCGTTGTTGAGCGTTGACGTTCTGCTGGCGCGTGGCGGGGACAATTATCGCGAGTGCACCGACGACGAAGATCAGTGTGAATAGAATGTGTTTTCGCATAGGGATCCTCCGGCGAGATTCATGGCTATGCCGCCTGATGTGCGGAAGGCCTATGGCCTTCCGGAGCTTGGTTACTTTTCATGTTTCCGGCTTCGAGGCTGAGCCTCGAAGCCGGATATAAACATTTAAAGCGCCAATCGGTAAGGCAAGCCTTACCGCACATCGGTCGGCATAGCCGAACGGCCCAAAGATACACAGATCAGTATCAGAACTTATTATCAAGGCCACGGAAGGATTCGCATGCTCAAGCAATCGCGGCGGCTCCTTCCGTAAGCGCTTCGCGCAGCCGGCGAATCTGTGCGGCGTGATGGTGAGCGTGGGCCGCGTAAATTTTCAGCCAGTCTTCCGCGGAGTACGAGCCGCTTTCGGAATGCGTGCCGTCGCGTCGCCAATCCTCATCGCTCATAAAGTCAAAAAGTTGGGCCGTGGATGAGCGCGCGCTGCGAAACGCCTCGAGCGACGGACCGATCTCGCGTCGATTGTAATTCAAGCGAGCGGCATAGGTGTCTTGATCATAACCCTGGATCAAAGGATGGTCTTCAGCAAGCAAGCGGCGAAGCCGCAATCCACTGGTTGTTTCGCTGTCCGCGAGATGATGAACAATCTCAGCGGCGCTCCACTTGCCGGCAATCGGACGCGCGGTGAGTTTGTCGGTTGGAAAGCTTTCGACTGCGTTGGCGACTTGGCCGTAGCCGTCTTTGTATTGCGCGATTAGTTGTTGTCGTTCCTCAGTAGTCATCGATGCTCCTAATTGTTATTGACAGTTAATAGACAGGATTTACCGGATGGACACGATCTATAGATAAGACATCACAGAAAGAATAGTTGGTGCCCGGTCTTTTTCTTCCTGTAAATTTTGTCAATCCTGTCTATAGTCTTGTGCGTCAGCGACTCAACACCAACAAGGTAAACGATCCGGGCACCATCGGTGCGCGCGGGCGTGGCTGTTCGGTGGTTGGCGCGGGCGCCTGCCCAAACTCCGCCGTGATGGTATAGACCTGGTGCGTCTTTGCATCCAAAGCGATCGTGCGCGCGCGCCGCAGCGTTGGAACATTTTCTACGACGTTGAATTTGCTAGGCGAGTCCTCATGAACAACAGTCAATGTGCCGTCGCCGCCGTTTGTGCTCAACGCGAATCCGGCTTCGGGATCGAATGCGGCGCCGTCAGCGCCCTGGCCGATCGGAACGCTGCCAACGACTTGCCCGTTATCCGCGTTCACGACCACCATCATTTTGTTTCCGCAGACTGAGAACAGCCGGCGGGTCTTCTGATCCATTGCCAGGCCTGACGGGCCATCGCCGGGCGCAATCTTCCAGCGATTCTCAATTGACAACTTGTTCGCATCGAATTGAACAATTTCGCTAGTGTCTTCGATATTAACGAAGATGTGACCCTTGCCGTCAGAGACGGCGGCTTCAGGTTTTCCACCCAGCGCGATCGTGCCTGCTACATTCCCTGACTTCGCGTCCACGGCCGTCGCATCCTTGCTCGTGCCGTTGAATGAGAAAACGCGCTTCGAAACCGGATCGTAGATGATCGCGTCGGGATTCTTTCCGGCGGCTGCCGTGCCCAGGACTTTGAGAGTCTTGCGATCGAAAATGGTGATCGTGCCGTCGCGGCCATCGCTAATGAATCCCTTATCGAACTCGGGTGCGATCGCAATCCCATGAACGCCGTTGGTATTCGGAATGTCTCCGACTACAGCACCCGTGTCGGCATCGACAACCATCACATGCGTACCCCGCGAGATGTAAACGCGCCGAGCTTTGCTATCGACAGTCAAATAATCCCAGCCGCCTTCGCCGCCAATTTTGTAAGTTTTATCGATGTGATAACCGGACGGACCGGCGAATACGGCAGTCGTGATCGGGAGCAAAACAAACAACGCGATCGTAAGAAGTATGCGCATCAGAGCCTCCGAAAACATCATTCAGACACGCGGAAACTACTCCGCTGCATCAACTTTCGTCAAGCGACCAGGCGGCTTGCTCTGATGCAACCAAGAATTGAAACCATACGGAATCAGCGACTAACTCAGTCCGGACCAAGCCCCGCTTTCTCAGGCAATCATGTAGATTCCAGTTATTTTCCGCCTCGGAATAGGGATTGCTCGTTCAAGTCGCGACGGCCTCTCTTCCGTCGTGATCAGATTCGAATGTATAAGGAATTTGAAGAACGAGGAGACACCAGGATGGCTTATCAGGAACAACAAGCAGAGCACCGAAGAATAGTTGTCGAAACACCGAATGCCCGGCGTGAAGAAGTTCACTCTGAAGCGACGCGTTATCCAGATCGAAGCAGCGGCATCTCTGGCGCAGCGTTGGCCGCGATTGTAATTGGCGTCATCGCGCTGGCCGCGATCATTATTCTCTTTGTGATGAATCAACAGCAGAACGCGGTCAATGCCAACACGACGGCGCAGCAGCAGCCGCCGCAGACCGTTATAGAGCAACCTGCGCAACAGCCACCCATCATCGTGCAGCAGCCTGCGGCGCCCGCAGCACAGCCGCCCGTGATCATCAATGGCCAGTCAGCCCCGGCGACAACTGGCGGCGCCACGTCGTCGAGCTCCAGTGCTCCGGATGATTCCGCAATTCAAACTGCGGTCGACAAAAAACTGAATAACGATCCGCAGTTGTCGGCGTTGGGTGTGACGGCCACGGTGATCAATGGCAAGGTAACTTTGATTGGCATGGTGCACAGTCAAGCGGAGAAGTCCCAGGTGGAACGCGCGGTGAAAGCCGTAAAGGGAGTGAAGTCAGTCGATAATCAGATCAGCGTTTCCGATTAGCAGCGTCTTACCGTGTCCCTGGGCGCCCGCGTGAAACCTTGGGGTTCTCGCGCGGGCGCCCAGTCACCCCAGCAGGGAGCGCCGAAGCGAATAGCTTCGGCGTTTTTGTTTTCAGAAGATTGGGATCGGGTACTCTAGCGACAGTTGTCTGCGGATCAGGTCAGTACCTGAAGCCGCTTCGTTATAGGCCAACTTGTTAAGTTGGCAAGTTTCGCAAGTTTCGCAAGTTAACAACTTGCGCTACATGCCCATGCCGCCGCCCATGCCACCCATGCCGCCGCCCGGCATCGGAGCCTGGTTCTCTTCAGGAACCTCCGCAATCATTGCTTCAGTAGTGAGCATCAGGCCCGCGATCGACGCTGCGTTCTGCAACGCGGTGCGCGTGACCTTGGCGGGATCGATGACGCCCGCTTTCACGAGATCCTCGTACACTTCAGTTTGAGCATTGAAGCCGAAGTTATCGTTCTTATCGTTGCGTACTCGCTCAACAACAACTGCGCCTTCTTTGCCGGCGTTTTGAACGATCTGGCGGAGAGGCTCTTCCAAAGCGCGACGCACAATCGAAACACCAATCTGTTCGTCGGGGTCGCCTCCTCGTCCGATAATTCCCTTCGCGTCTTCCAGTACTCTCGCGGCTCGCACTAAGGCGACGCCGCCGCCGGGAACGATGCCCTCTTCCACGGCCGCGCGGGTTGCGTGCATGGCGTCCTCGACCCGAGCCTTCTTTTCCTTCATCTCAGTCTCAGTTGCCGCGCCGACTTTGATTACCGCGACGCCGCCGACCAACTTCGCGAGGCGCTCTTGCAGTTTCTCGCGATCGTAATCGGAAGTCGTCTCTTCAACCTGCGCTCTGATTGTCTTGACGCGACCTTCAATGTCAGCCTGCTTGCCGGCGCCTTCGACGATCGTCGTATTGTCTTTGTCGATCGTAATCTTCTTGGCGCGTCCGAGATCTGAAACCTGAACGTTCTCGAGCTTGATGCCGAGGTCCTCACTGATGGTTTTACCGCCCGTCAGGGTCGCGATGTCCTCAAGCATGGCTTTGCGTCGATCGCCGAAGCCGGGCGCCTTGACTGCGGCAACGTTAAGCGTGCCGCGCAATTTGTTGACGACCAAAGTCGCCAGCGCTTCGCCTTCGACATCTTCAGCGATGATGAGCAAAGGCTTGCCCATCTTGGCAATCTGTTCGAGCAGCGGCAGCAGGTCTTTCATCGAGCTGATCTTCTTTTCGTGAATCAGAATCAGCGCATTCTCCAAACTTGCTTCCATCCGCTCTGCATCAGTCACGAAGTAAGGGCTGAGGTAGCCGCGATCGAACTGCATTCCCTCGACCACTTCTAAAGATGTTTCCATCGTGCGCGACTCTTCAACGGTGATCACACCATCTTTGCCGACTTGATCCATCGCTTTGGCGATGATGCCGCCGATCGTCGCATCGCCGTTTGCCGAAACGGTTCCGACTTGCGCGATCATGTCGCCCTTGACCGGTTTCGCCAGACGATGAATCTCTTCTGTCGCGCGCTCAACTGCCTTGTCAATGCCACGCTTAAGGGCCATTGGGTTGGCGCCGGCCGCGACAGTCTTCACGCCCTCTTTGAAAATTGACTGCGCCAGAACGGTCGCGGTGGTGGTGCCATCGCCGGCAACATCGGAAGTCTTGGAAGCGACTTCGCGGACCATCTGCGCGCCCATGTTTTCCAGGTTGTCTTTCAACTCGATCTCTTTCGCCACGGTGACACCGTCTTTGGTGATCGTGGGCGAGCCGAATTTCTTATCGATCACAACGTTACGGCCCTTGGGCCCGAGCGTGATCTTGACTGCGTCGGCGAGCTGATTAATTCCACGTAGAATCGCGGAACGTGACTCTTCGCCATGAACTACTTGCTTTGCCATTTTCGTCTTTTCTCCTAATTAGATTTCGTTTTTTCGCTGGGACGGACGCGTCGAGTCTTTCGACTACTTGCCGCCTTTTTTGCCTGCGGCCGCGCGTTGAATGATTCCCAGAATCTCGTCTTCGCGCATGATTAAGAATTCCTGGTCGTCGAGTTTTACTTCTGATCCGCTGTATTTGCCGAATAGAACTCGATCGCCGGCCTTCACATCCAGGGACTGGCGACTGCCGTCTTCGCGGTACTTGCCTTCGCCTACCGCCACGACCTCGCCCTCCTGAGGTTTTTCCTTTGCGGTGTCGGGAATAATGATCCCTCCGCGAATCTGTTCGCCTTCTTCAATTCGCCGCACGATGACGCGGTCATGAAGCGGCCTGATATTGACTGCCATACGTCTGTCTTGCTCCTCTCAGTCGATGAATTTGGACACAACCTTACGAAATAGAACTGCTCTTTAACTTCCCAGTCTTGGCAATCTGGTGTTATGAGTGCTAAGAAATATAGTTTAACGACTAGAGGTTGTCAACCGGGACTGGTCCTCGGAATTTGATGCCGCATGAGATATTGATCGGATCTAAGGCTGTGGCGATCCACGTTCTCGTTGTCCTTTCATATCAGTATCTTGGCGGCTATGGATGCGATTCACTTTCATGAAACTGCGGCAGCAAGCCCTGATTGCACTTTCCTTCTCAAAATTATTGCCAAAACAGGCATGGCGGGCTTCCTGGTTTTGCTACTGTCTCTGGGCGGTTGCTCCAGGAAAGCCGCGTCCGCGCCGACCGCCGGCAAAACAGAGGTCTCAGGCGCAGAAGCAAATCTCTTACAACAACGGACCACGCAGATTGCCGCGCTCGCCAAAGGCCGCGTCGGAGTTTCAGCCGTCCTGCTCGAAACCCGCGAACTCATCGCGTCGCTCAATTCTCAAGATCATTTTCCGATGCAGAGCGTTTACAAACTGCCGATCAGCATGGCGTTGATGAAGCAAGTTGATGCGGGAAAAATAAAGCTCGAACAGAGAGTCAAGATCGCGAAAGAAGACTATGTAGGCCGTGCGGCGCACTCGCCAATTCGCGACCAGTATCCAAACGGAACGGAGCTGAGCGTAACGGAGTTGTTGCGGTTCGCGCTTTCAGAAAGCGACGGCACGGCCTCAGATGTGCTGATGAAACTCGCTGGTGGTCACGAAGCAGTCCAGGCTTATCTCACAGACCTTGGAATCAAAGACATGATGATCCTCGACACTGAACAATCCTTCACTCAAGATCACTCGCTGCAGTATCGCAACTTCGCAACACCCGACGCGGCTGTTGATTTACTGCGCGCGCTTTATGAGCATCGTGGACTTTCTGAATCCAGTCAGGCATTGCTATTGAAATTTATGGCTGAGTCGACGACCGGTCCGAAGCGCCTGAAAGGACTCTTGCCGGCGGGAACAACCGTCTCGCACAAGACCGGAACATCAGGAACAGAAAATGGAATCACCGCCGCCACGAACGACATTGGACTAATCACGCTTCCGAATGGAAAGCATGTGGCGATCGCGGTTTTCGTGGCCGACTCTCCCGCTGATGAAATAACGCGGGAGGCCACCATCGCGAAGATTGCGAAAGCAGTTTGGGATTCAGTGGGCAAGAAAGTCTAATGACTCTTTTTTGAGTTGTGATGGTTGGCGGTAGGTCGATTGGACTTCCGTTCCTGAGCGCGATAGGAATTCACGCGTTTCGAGATCGTGTTGCGATGGATCCCGAGCGCCGTTGCGGTGTGCGTGATCCGCTTTTTGTTACGCGTGTACGCCTTCTGGATGTAGAGCTTCTCGAATTCTTCCAGCGCTTCATCCAGCATGATGTGCCCGTCAAGCATCTCTTCAATTACTGCTTCCAGGCGGGGGCGTATTTGCATCGGTGCCTTTGTCCTATTCAGTTTGTGTCAGAAGCCCGAGCGTAAGCGAGGGCAACTTCCAATTTTCGAACTAACTGATGGCCCGTCAAGCCCTCTCGGACGGTCGGGCTTCTGACACGCGCTACAACGGTTCGCCAACCAGCAATTCATAAGCTTCAAGGTAACGGGCCGTCGTCGCTCTGGCTACTTCAGGCGGCAGCTCTGGAGCGGGCGGCTGCTTATTCCACTTGATACCCTCGAGATAGTCGCGCACGTACTGCTTATCGAACGAAGCTTGCGACTTGCCGACTTCGTAACTATCGACCGGCCAGAAACGCGACGAATCAGGCGTTAATACTTCATCGATTAAAATCGTCCGGCCTTCACGATCGCGGCCGAATTCGAACTTTGTGTCAGCGATGATAATGCCGCGGCCGCGGGCGTAGTCGCTGGCTTCCTGATACAACCGCAGCGAGGTGTCGCGGAGCGATTCCATCACCTCGCGGCCCACAATTTCGGCCATTTGCGCTTCGCTGATGTTTTCGTCGTGGCCGGTTTCGGCCTTTGTTGCCGGGGTGAAAATTGATTTGGCTAACTTTTCTGAATCGCGCAAGCCGGCCGGCAATTTGTGGCCGCAAACCTCAGTGGTGCGCTGATAATCCTTCCATCCTGAGCCCGAAAGATAGCCGCGCACGACACACTCCACGGGAAAAACTGTCGTGCGTTTGACGAGCATCGATCGGCCGCGCAACTGGTCTGCATGTGCGCGAACGGCGTCAGGCATTTCATCAATCTCAGTTGTGATCAGATGGTTCGGTACGATATGCGCGAGCTTTGCGAACCAAAAGCGCGACAGCGCCGTCAACACTTCTCCTTTGCGTTCGATTGGCGTCGGAGAGACGCCGTCGAAAGCCGAGATGCGATCCGTCGCCACGATCAGGAGTCGATCCTGATCGACTTCATAAACGTCTCGAACTTTGCCGCGGCGTAAAAGATTGAGATCCGTGAAAGTAGTTTCCAGAACAGGAGCAACCGAGGTCATTAGCGCACTTTCTGCGTGGCCCACCCACGACCGCAGGTGATTCCGATATCAATTTTTTGTGAAGCTGCATCTTGCTCATTCGCTCGCGCGCTGTCAAGAATGGGAGCGAAATAAAACGCAATTGATCGTTAAGAACGATGATTCGCACCAGTCATGCTTGCGAGCAAAGCTTCGTTGAAAGCCAATTAAGAAAAATCGATCCGCTAAATCACACCAAGCGGCACGAACCCTGCCGTTATTTTTCGCGTTGTATTTTGTGTGATTTGGTGGATCATATTTCGCGCCCCAGCCAAATGAGCTCGAAAGCTGAAATCCAGACACTGTCAAACCCTTACTGAATTTGATCGGAATGGGAGCCAGGGGAATTTAGCGGCAGCTCTACCCTAAAGGTCGTTCCCTTCCCTGCTTCGCTTTCGACTTCGATCGTTCCGCCATGGAGGTCGATGATTTGGCGAACGATCGAAAGCCCTAATCCCGTGCCTCGTTTCTTGGTGGTGAAAAATGGCTCGAACAACCGGGCCTGGGTTTTTTGATCGATTCCGGAACCCTGGTCAGCAATGACGATGCGCGCGCGCGGGGCGTCATCTCGCAGAGCAGCAGTGTAATTCCGCGGCGCGCCGTTAGACGTAACTATTTCCGTCGTGATTCTCACCGGTGATTTCGCCGGGCTGGCATCGATCGCATTAGCCAGCAAGTTCACAAATACTTCGCGCAATTGCTCATCATCCCAATTGCCGCGAATCTGCTGTGCGTCGAAGGCAATAGTAATAGGAATCTGCTTTTCATGGACACGATCCATCACCAGCTCGATGCTGGAATTGATCACTTCATGCAAGTCAGTGTCTGATAGTTCGAGCCGGCGATGCCGCGAGAATTGGGTAACGTCAACTACCAGTTTGTTCAGATGGTGAATACCGCGCTCGACCAACGAGATGGTTTTTTCCGCTTCTGCGCTGGTCGTGTATTGGCGCAGCATTTCCACCCCGAGTCGAATGCTGCCAAGAGGATTCTTAATCTCGTGCGCAAGTTGCGCCGCTGCTGAACCGACCGCCGCCAAAGATTCACTGCGTCTCAACGCGGCTTCGGTTTTCGTCGCCTCAGTCACGTTGACCAGGGTGAGGATCTGGCCGTGCTCGCCGTCGATTTCGAGCGGCGAAGAGTAAACGTCGAAGGTGACTGGCGCATCGTCCTGCTCGAGAGTCCAGCGCCCCCGATAGGTTGCCGTCTCAACGTGCGACGCGGTGGCCGCTTCCAGCAACTTCACACCCTCAGGCGTGGCAATTTCGTCGTGGATCGATGAACCGATAACGGCGCGGGGAAAAATGCGCAAGAACGCGGTGTTAGCGCTGCGAATTCGATCGTTGCGATCGATCGCGGCGAGGGCGCTGACCATTCCCTCGAGCATCTGGCTGTTGAATTCGCGCTCGCGGCGCGCGGCTTCGGTGCTTTGTTTGATTTGGCCGAAACGGCGCTGCACTTCCCAGATCGTTCCAATCGCAATTACCAATCCCGTTATCAGAGCGATGGTGTTCCAAATGCGGATCGATCGCGTCGCCGCGAGCTGCATCGCTTCAGCCTGGCGGAAGATGTGGACTTCTTCATCCCCCGACTCCTGGATCAGATTGTTAAGGTCGTCGTCGACCTGGCGAAAACTCGCGTAGCCTTCCTGAGCGTAACGATTGCGATCGCGATTTATGTCTATGTAGGCGGCCAGATCGGTCCGAAACTTATTCCATTCCGGGAGGTCTGAGAGTGGCGGATGATCCAGCAAGGGAACCAGGTCCGAAACTTTTCCGCGCGCCGTATCAAGCCGCAAGTCAAAGGGCGGGCGCAACTCGTGACGCGATTCGGCTTGCATGCGATTCCGGGCTTCGTTGTCCAGAAGTGTGAGCGCCACGCGAAACTGCAACAGCAATGACGCGCGCGCCGCAAAGGATTGTTCAAGCAGCAAAGAGCTGCGGCTCGTGTCTTCCAAACGTCGAACACTCAGATTGCCCAGCAGCAGAATAAGCAGGAGCAAGATTGCGAACCCCACGATCAGCGGCACGAGTGCCGGGTCGAGGCGAGTCTCGCGCCGCGGGCTGGCCTGATCGTCAGGCATGGCCCGGCGATAGACGACCTGGCCTTCAGGTGATTGATAGGCGGCTAGGTTGTGACTACCGAAGACATTGCGAATTGAAAATTGCAAAGTGCAAATTGCAAATTGCAAATTGATAGTTGCGGAGTCCTCCCTCACGGTCGGGCTAATGCCCCGCTCACTGGCTACTGCTTACTGCTTACTATTTTTTCGCGTCCATCCAATTGTCACCGATTCCCGTTTCCGCGACCAGCGGCACGTCCAGCTCGACAGCGTTTTCCATTTCGCGCTTCAAAGTTTTTGCGACGCGCTCCGCGTCGGCTGCCGCACATTCGACTAACAATTCGTCGTGAACCTGCATCAGCAGCCTGGCACTCAATCCTTCACGACGAAACGCCTGGTCAGCGCGGAGCATCGCGATCTTCACAATGTCGCTGGCCGTTCCCTGAATCGGCATGTTGATGGCTTCGCGTTCGGCAGCCTTACGAATGTTCGCGTTGCGATCGTTGATTCCCTGGAGCGGGCGAATTCTGCCGTAAAGCGATCGCACGAATCCGTGCTCGCGCGCCTGCACCGGAATCTCTTCCATGTAACGCCGCACGCCTTTGTAAGTCGCATAGTAATCGTCGATTACTTTGCGCGCCTCCTGCCGGCTGATGCCCACGCGCTGCGACAAACCCCACGGCTCAATCGCGTAAGCGATGGCAAAGTTCACAATCTTCGAAAATCGGCGCGCCTCTTTTAACTCTTCATCAGTTTTTGCGCCAAACACCAGGCGCGCGGTGCGATTGTGAATGTCATCGCCTTTCTGAAACGCGTCAAGCATCACTTCGTCACGCGTGATGTGCGCCAGCAAACGCAACTCGAGTTGAGAATAATCCGCCGAGATCAATTTGTTGCCGGGTTCAGCCACGAACGCGCGCCGGATTCGCCGCCCCAGCTCAGTGCGAATCGGAATGTTCTGCAAGTTGGGATCGCTCGAAGACAGACGGCCGGTTGCCGCGACGGTTTGATTGAGCGAACCATGAATGCGCCCGTCGCTCGCGACCTGGTGCGGCAGCGCATCCGTGTACACGCTCTTCAGTTTTTCCAACTCGCGATATTCGATGATCAGTCGCGGCAGCTCGTGCGTCAGCGCCAACTCTTCGAGCACCGCTTTGCTCGTCGACACGCGACCCGTCGAAGTCTTGCGGCCGGAAACGATGTTGAGCGCTTCGAAGCATTCGCCGACTTGTTTCGGCGAATTGATGTTGAATTCACGGCCGGCGAGTTGGCAGATTCTGCTCGTCAGCTTTTCAAGCTCTGCACCTAAATGCCGCGACAGGTCGGCCAGAACTTCACAGTCAACGCGAATGCCGGCGCGCTCCATTCGATAAAGCAAGGGCGCCAGGGGCAATTCGATCTCGCTATAGATACTGTCGAGGTCTTTTTCATTAATTTTTTCACGCAGCGCCGGCGCGACTTGAGCGGTCAGGTCAGCGACTTCGGCCGTTTGCCACGCGGCTTCATTCCAGCCATCGTAAGCCGGGCCGCCGCCGTCAACGCCGCCAAGCTCGCGCGCCAAATCGTTCAATTCATATTTGCTGCGCGAGGGATCGATGACGTAAGCCGCGATCAAAGTGTCATCATTAACCCCGGCCAGCTCAATGCCGAATGGCGCTAACAAAGCCGTGGCTCGCTTCAAATCGTGCACGGATTTCTCTGCAAGTCCGTTCGTCAACAGTTCTTTCAAACGAGCGATCGCTGTGTCCGGGCCTTCCGCGAAATTTTCGAGATCGACGAATGCTGATTCGCCGGCCTTGGCGGAAAAGCCAATGCCGCGAGCGCCGTGTTCATCACGCGGACTCTGTTGCTGGCCGGCGCCCGGCGGCAAGGAATTCGATAACGCAATGCCGAGATTTTCTGCCTGCCAAAGCTTTTCGATCAGCGCCTCCAGTTCACGCCTGTTTTTAATGATCGAATAGTGACGTTCGGTCGCGCTGACTGTCGCTTTCGCGTCGGCAAATTCGTTGGTGAGATTGGTAAACTCGAGTTCACGAAATAGGTCGTACGCCGCAGCGCGGTCGGGCGGACGCGCCAGTAATTGATCGAGATCCAGCTCGATATCAATGTCGGTTTTGATTTCGGCCAGCTCGCGCGATTTACGAATCAGCTCGGCGTAGTCGCGCAGCGATTCGCGATAGCGTTTGTTCTTGATCTCTTCCCAATGCTCGAGCGCGTTGTCGATCGAGCCGTAATCCTGAATGATCTGCACCGCACCCTTTGGTCCAACGCCCGGCGCGCCGGGAATGTTGTCGATCGAATCTCCCATCAAGCCCAACAGATCGACGAGCTTGTTGGCCGGCACACCAAACTTCTTCGCCACCCACGCTTCGTCGCACCATTCGATAGGCGGCACGGGTTCTTTTCGTTTCACCACTTGCGAGTTCTGTCGCATGCAAACGACCAGCGGATCGCGCACCAGTTGGCACATATCTTTGTCATTGGAAACTATGACGGCTTGCAGGCCCTTGTTCGCGGCTTGCAATGCCAGCGTTCCAATGACGTCGTCGGCTTCAAAACCCGACCGGCTTATCATCGGAATGTTGTAGGCTTCGCAGAGTCGTTTGATGTAGGGCAGTTGCGAAGCAAGATCGTCGGGCATCTGCTCCCGATTAGCTTTGTAATCACTGAAGGTCTCGTGGCGGAAAGTCTTTTCCTTCGATTCAAAAATCGCGGCGATGTATTTTGGCTGCTCATCCTGCAAGAGCTTGCGCAGCATATTCGTGAAGATGTAAACCGCTTGCGTCACCTGGCCTTTGCTGTTCATTAACGGCGCCGCTCGATTCTGAAGCGGCGCGAAAAAGGCGCGAAAGATGTGCGACATCGAGTCGATGAGAAAGACACGATCCGCCGGTCTGTTTCCACCAGGGGAAGTCGTTCGCGGCATTATGAGTCGATCATAGGGAGGGCTCCTGAGTTACGCAAGCGTGTGTGTTGCCGGGTGGTGGCGCACTTTGACAAGAGCCGTGAACTTTATACTGGGAGCGCGGACGCCCCGTCCGCAACGCGCCGGCAGGTGCGAAGTGTTTGTTGGTAAGTTAGGATCATTTCGCGCTTCGCGCTCAGTGCGGACGAGACGTCCGCGTTCCCAGCAAAATGAGGCTTCCTGATTTTGAAACTGGATCACTACCGGTTGCTGCATCCTCTGACTCAACGAATCGTGGCCGAGGCGCCGCATCTTATCTCGAGTGAGTTGCTGTCTTGCCACAACCTCTATGTCAAAGGGATTGATTTTCGACGATCGTAAAGGGAACACTGCTTGCTCGCGTCAATCGCCATGAGTCTTTCGAGCGCGAAACAGACTACGGTTGCGGAGCCGGTCGAAGTTAGCGGTATCGGACTGCACACGGGCGTGCCGGTCAGTCTTCGATTGCTGCCGGCGCCACCTGATACCGGCTATGTTTTTCGCCGCACTGATCTTGGCGGCTTCGAAATTCCGGCCACGGTTGAGTCGGTCGCACATTGCAGTTATGCGACCACCCTGATGCGCACCGGCGTCATGCTTTCAACTGTCGAGCATGTGTTAGCGGCGTTGCGCGGCTGTGGGATCGACAACGCGTTTGTCGATGTCGATAACCTGGAAGTTCCGATCATGGATGGGTCGTCCGAAGCCTTCGCCGAAATGATCGAGCGCGCCGGCGTAACCGAGCAACCACTTGCGCGGCGCGCGCTATTGGTAAGAAAAACTGTTTCTGCTTCATCCGGCAATCGTCGCATCACGATCGAGCCGTCGGATGTTTACGAGATCGATTGCACGATCGATTTTCCGCATCCATTTATCGGTGTGCAGCAACGCTCGGTCACCCTCGATAACGGCTCGTTTGCGCGGGACATCGCCTCAGCGCGTACTTTTGGGTTCATCGAAGAAGTTGAAGCACTGCGCCGCGCGAATCTGATTCGTGGCGGATCGCTGGATAATGCGATTGTCCTGACTAAGCACGGCATGCTGAATGAATCGGGGTTGAGATTCGGCGATGAATTCGTGCGTCACAAGATTCTGGACATTATCGGCGATCTCGCGCTGCTGGGGATGACTTTGCTGGGGCGCGTTCGCGCGGAACGCAGCGGGCACTTGCTGCACGCGGCACTGACCTCGTCGCTGTTGCGGAATCGCTCAGCCTGGGAAATTGTCGACCTGCCGGCGCCGGCCGAAGATGAGGCGACGGCTTCCCTGGTGTCAGAAGCCCGACCGTAAGGGAGGGCATGAATCATTTTTGGTCGCCCTTGCTAACGCGCGGGCTTCTGACACCTGCCCGCCTCTCTGCTAATATTCAAGAGGAGTTGAACTTTTCGCTTGATATTCGCATCTAAAGCTGCGATTGGCTTGGGAGGCTTTTCCGCTTTTATGAAACAGATAACGCTCGCTTGCTTTTTCGCTCTAGCTCTTGCTGGCGGCGCCACAGCGCGCTTGCAAGCTCAACCGCGAACTTCAACTCCGGTTCAGGAAACTGACGACGAGTACAAGGTTACAACCTACAAAAAGTTCGTCGACAATCGCGAGCCGTATCCGGCGATCGCCTATGAAGAGGCGAAGAGATACATGGCTAAGTACGGCAAGGAAGACGATCAGTACACGCGCTATTTGCGGGATTGGATCAAGGCTTATGAAGAGGACGCGCGCGCTGTGCGTCTGGCAGCGGAGCGCGCGGATCGCGAGCAGCAACTCCTCGGTAGTTTCACTCAGAAGGATTATGCGAAGGCCT
>QHXH01000740.1 GCA_003222855.1 Acidobacteriota bacterium | reverse complement strand
AGTGAAGGCGTTTCGCAGAGGTGCGGCGCCGGAATTGGTTGCGACGATTCCGGTGGGAGAACTTCCGCATGGAATCTGGCCGTCGGGTGATGGCTCGCGAGGGTATGTCGCATTAGAAAACGGCGAACATTGCGCCGCAATCGATACTGTGACCAATAAGGTCATTGCTAATATTCCGATCGGACAAACGTCCCAGGCTTTAGTGTATGTGCCCAACGCAGTCCCCCAGGGACCTGGGACAGAAAATTTGACGCCGCTCGGTACTGCTGCCAACACAGCGCAGCTCCACTTGGAGGCAGGCGGAACCGCGCCGGCCGAGGCTCAGGCATCGGTGGCCGTGAACTCACTTGGTCTCTTGGATCTTGTTCAGATTGCGGCGAAAGGACTCTCTCCCCAGAAGTCATATCAGGTGTATCTGGCGGAATCCAATCGCCCGCCGTTCGGCAAACTTGAGCCGCTCGCGGTTCTAAAGACAAATCCGGATGGAGCAGGCATTGTTCAGGCGATCGGACCGCTGAAGATGCTTGCAGGTAATGATTCAAACTCTTCCGCGTCGCAACGACTCGTCGCAGGTGGTGTTACGGCAAGCCGGCACACACGAAGCGGCTCCGGGGACAGCCAAAGACCGGTGATTTCGCACCGCTGACAGTTGTTTCTGTCAGCCACTCTAACGAAAGAGGGAACCGGGATCGCCTCGCGAGTGGGATCATAAAATCCTACGCAAGCGTCCTAGCGGGCGACTAAAGCGCGTCGTTAGATTGCGGGTATGAAAACAACCACATCTTTAATGATCGCGTTGTTGATCCTGGCCTCAAACGCCTTTGCGGTGATCAGATCACCATACCCTGAGAGAACCTCTCCGCCGGATACGGTCATTGTCATCACGGTTGACAGGCATGATTGGGTTCGCTCGACCCTGCGAGCCTCAAAATAAGCATCATCAATGAGCACGGCGTCGATTTCACTCTGGTTCGCCATGCTTGGGCCGTTGATCCGCTTAATCATAGGGATGCATGTCGAGGACAATAGCGTGCCGCACGGCGAGCTGGCGAGCTTCGTTCAGGAGGCTCACGAGAAGATCTGTCCGTACTCGCATGCGACGCGCGGCAACTTGGACGTTAGCCTTGAGGTGGTTGGCGGCTAGACGAGGGCGGCTTTTTGCAACGACGTACGTTCATCAAGGCTTCTGCGGCCACCGCGCTGCTAGCGCCTGCGTGGGGTGCGCTCGCCCGTGGCCGGTCACGACTTCGACTCCTGATTGAGCGGCAAAGTGACGACAATGTTTGTGCCTTTGCCGCGCTCGCTCGTGATTTCCAATTGTCCGCTCATCTGTTCAACCCGCTCCCGCATCCCGGTGAGACCCAAACCGTCATTTCGATCTTTGAGTTCAAATCCGGCGCCATCATCACGCAGCTCCAGCCGAACTCCCTTGCCGTTGCAGGTTAATCGCGCCCGAAAATTCCTGGCGTCCGCGTACTTGAGTGTGTTAGTCAAAGCTTCCTGCCCAATGTGCAAAAGGTTTTCCTGCCAAATCCGCGGGAACTCTGGCAATTTGCCGCGCAGTTCGAAAGTGGCGTGCAGCGCGGTTCCCGCCGTTGTGTTCTTGATGATTCCTTTGAGCGCGTCCCAAAAATTATCGCGCTCCAAAGCGTCGGGTCGCAGGGCGTGAACAGATCGGCGCGCTTCGCTTAAACTTTGACGAGCCAAACCCGCGGCCCGATGCAGATGTTTGTCCGCCTCCGCCTGCTGGCCGCATGATGTCGCATCCTCGGCCGCTTCCAATTGGATAATCACTCCGGTGAAACCCTGCGCGAGTGTGTCGTGAATGTCGCGCGCCATTCTATTTCGTTCTTCGACCACGGCAGCCTGCTGGCTTTG
>QHXH01000134.1 GCA_003222855.1 Acidobacteriota bacterium | reverse complement strand
TGTTGTGGTGCCGCTGTTTCCTTCGCTTTGCGAAATATCATTAATTAAGAGTGTGGGATTTACCGAAAGGACAGATGAGCCTTGCTGCGCCCCTGCCCGCGCGCGAATCGCTGTGTCGCCGGATGCTAATGCTGTTGTGGTTGTCGTCTGGCCCGTGGTGGGCGCCAGTATCGCTTTGCTCGTGTCGCTGGAATCCCAAATGAACGAGACGTTCTGAATCTCAATCTCGGATCCGCCTGAATTATTGAAAGCATGGGCGATGAACGGCTGTGTCGCTCCAATGTTCGCGCGCGCAGTCGTGGGCAAGACTTCAATGCGAGTGACTGGCAGCGAACCGAAAGGCGTGCCGTCAGCGCGCGTGCCTGGCGAGAATGTGCGGCCATTCGCGTTCCTTGCCGTGTTATGCGCGACAAAGGATCCACCACTGCTCCCGGTTTCGGCATCGGCCGATCGGGTAAGGGCTTGATCGCTTGCCGCGGCAACGCCGCTCGATCCTCCGTAGGTTTGCGTTGCGATGATTACATCGCTCCCCGCGACCACGAGTTTCACGTTCACCGTGTCACCAGTGTCGTTCAAACTCAACGAGCTGGCGGTGAAAATAAGCGCGCCACCAAACGCCGGATCATTCACCGGAGGATTGCCGCCACCAAAGATGACGACCGCGCGTCCCGCCGCGAGCGTTGTCCTGGCGGGGAAGGTGAATCGATTGCTTGTGGCGTCAGCGACGACGATGCCCGACAGATCGACCGAGTTGCTCGAGTTGTTGAGCAGCTCAATAAACTCATCATCATCCGCGTCGCGCACGCCATCGCGGTTAGCGTCGCCTTCGATGGCGACTGTAGCCATGTTGTCAGGAGCGACATCCGCGTTGATCTCGTTGATGACCAGTGGCACCTGAACATTC
The DNA here is from genome assembly GCA_003222855.1 of Acidobacteriota bacterium. GTDB lineage: Bacteria > Acidobacteriota > Blastocatellia > Pyrinomonadales > Pyrinomonadaceae > UBA11740. The sequence goes on along the minus strand of QHXH01000134.1, from coordinate 6,794 downwards.
AGTGTCGCCGTCCCTGAAGCGGTGCCGCCGGATCCATCGGGCGTGGAAGCTGTAATCGTAAGGTTGCCAAGGCCGGCTCCGCCAGCGAGTCCCGCTGAATCTATGTTCGCAATACTCGGGTTACTTGAATTCCACGTGAAAGTGACGCCGTCGTTGAGCGGCTGATTGTTTTGATCGAAGGCCGTCGCGGTAAATGCCTGAGTGCTGCCTCGATTGATGGTCGCAGTCGCCGGCGCGACATCGATGTGGCTAACTCTCGGAATCACGTTAAGTGTGGCAGGCGAGCTGTTGAGAGTTACGCCGCCGGTCGTCGCTGTTGCCTGGATGTGGGCAGTGCCCTGATTGCGACCAGTCACGTTCGCGGTCGCGATACCGGTTGAGGGATTGGTGCTCATTGAATCAACTGTCGCGACAGTCGTGTTGTCAGAGGCGAAGGTGATGGTGACGCCCGTCATTGTTCGGCCGTATTCGTCGAAGCCGCGCGACGTGAACTGAGTGTTTTGTCCCGCAGCTATACCTGTTGACGAAGGTGAGATTGTCGGGCGTCGAGTCTTAATCCTGGCGAAAAGCGCCGGACATTTGCAGCAGCTGGAGTGGTGTGCAGGACGAAGCTGCCGGTGATGTCCGGCGAACGCGTCAGTGATTGCGAGCTATTACCATCGAGTCCCGTCGAACCACCGTAAGAAAATTGTGTGATGAGATTCCCGGCAGCGTCGCGAACCAGGATCGTCAAACCTGTGTTGGTAAGTGCGAGTCCGCTGGAAGGTGAAGTCGCTTTGAAAATCTGCGCGCAGCCGAAGACAGGATCGCCGGGATTAAAGTTTCCACCGCCAAAGATAACAAGCGATTCTCCTGCCGCTACTGATGTGACAGCAGGGAAAGTAAAGCGCGTCGTTTCGGTTGTGCTGCCGGTCGCGCGAGTCTTGATGGTCCAACTGCCAAGGCCGATCGTCTCGTCGGCGCTTCCATTTACCAACTCGACGAACTCGTCCCGGGTGCCGTCCCGTAGGCCATCGTGATTAGCATCACCCGCGATTCCGTCCGGTGGGTCGGCGAGCACTTCGTTGATGAAAATCGCGCGACTCGGATCACCGAGGATGTTGACAGTTACTGGATTGCTTTCACGTCCGTCCGAAATGACTGATAGATTCACCGCTCCGGCGCCGCGCAAATCCGAAGGCACCCGCACGTGAACTTCATCGAGCCCGGGCATGTCAGGCGCAGCAATCACGGCTTCCGCAGTGACGATGCGTCCGCTGATCGAAACATTCGCTTGGGTGGCATTGCGCGCGCCGGTCGCGAAAATAGTTAGTCGCAGACTCGCGCCGGTCGGATCGAACGGCCCTTCCTGAAGTGTCTCGGCATTCAGAATCAATCCCTCGCCGATGCCATCGCCGGTCTTCGTGAAAATCCCGGGAGCTGCTCTGATCATGGTCACGTTCGCGCGCGCCGGAAAATTTTCCGAGTTGCTAACGACAACCTCAGCGGTCCCGATCTCAGTTTGCGCGGGAACGAGAAAATTTACCTGTGTCGGCGAGACAAAAAAGATTTGCGCAGGCCTGCCGTTAACGGAAACGCGCGTACCGCTAACGTTCGTAGGAAACGTTCCGTCAGCTAAGCGTTGCGATTGTGTGGTGACGTTACCGAGATTCGTCCCTTGTGCGAAAGCGATGCTGTTCGGCGCGACTGCCTTCGTTGCCGAAGGTTCATGACCAGACGAAGCATCGTTGAGAATCGCCGCCAACGCGCCTGATGCCGGTCGCGTGGGCAGAGCAGTCGCGTAGATTTCCGAGTTGTTGGCTGAATCGCTGTTAGTGACCGCGCCGGAAAGGATGCGCGGATAGTTGAATGCGACGACCGACCCATCGTCATTTAATGACGAGACCACATCCACAGTCGCACTCGATGGCCCGTTCGTAATCTTCGAAAAGCTGGCCGTCGGAAGATCGTAAACGTAAAGTTCCACGCCTCCGTCTGAGTTGCTGCCCGCGCCGCTGACCGGGCGGCGCGCGGCGAAGGCGATGCGCGAGCCGTCGCCGCTGATCGTGGGATGAAGAGGAACTTCGCTGACACGCGCGCCGAGCGAAGTGATTTGACGGACGGTTCCGCCGGCGCGGCCATCCGCGAGAAACACCTGGCTGGTGTTCGTTGCAGTTTCAGCCGAATAAACGACGCGCGCTCCGTCATCACTGATCGCGCGACCGTAAGTCATCGCGAGCGATTGCACATTCGGGGCCAACAAAATAGCCGGGCCTGATCCGGCCCGCGGCTGCTTTAACAGGTCGCGCGCGGCGCTCGGCGATGTTTCAGGGTCGCGAATGTAAGCAACAGTCAATCCGTCGCCGCTGATCTTCGCGTCACTAAATCCGACTATGCCTGATGAATTTGTTAACTGGGTGAAAGAGGCCGACGTGACGTCGCAGACAAAGATCTCCAGATTGCCGTCACTGTTTTGACCACTGAAGTCGCGATTCGATGAAAACGCGATGAACCGTCCGTCGTCCGAAATTGATGGTTGAAAATTTCCATTCGTGATTCGGTTCGCCAGGCTGCCCGGTGATGTATTCGTGACCTGAATCAGCCTTGCGCCATCGAACAGAAAAATTTCTGAGTTGCCATCCAGGTTCGTGCCCAACGGATCATCTTTCGATGCGAAGGCAATACGCGACCCGTCCCGGGAAATCGCGGGCGCGACTGCGCGCGAACCGGCCATTTGAAAAAACGCGGCCGGGTCGCTACTGATGGTCGCGCGAATCGCACGAAGATGATCGCTGCCGCCGGCTGCGGCCACATCTTCCGTTGATTCAAAACCAATGACTCTGCCGTCGCCGCTGATCGATGGATTGAGATTTATTCCTTCTTCTGTAGTATTAGTGATGCGGTGAAGGCCAGTTGTTTGCGCGCGACTGTGACGCAACGCGACGAGACACAACAGCGTTGCGCCGCAAAGAAGGAGCGTGATTATTCCGGCTCGACGCACTGGACCTCATGTCTTACGGCCGGCGGATTGTATAGAGATCTCCAGTAATTACAATGTAATGAAATGTGCAACGTGGCTCGCCGTAGGGTAGGATTCGCAAGAGCGTCATGGAGGCAAAATCGGTTTGAGAGGAAGCAACGAAGATGAAGATTGCGATCGCGGGCGCTAGCGGCCTGGTAGGCTCCGCTTTGATTCCAATCTTGCAAAGTGATGGAAACCAAATTACTCGTTTGGTTCGCTCATCTCCGAAAGCGGGAGAGATTGAATGGCATCCGAATCAGGATGAAGTCAGCACTCAAAGTTTGCAAGGCTTTGATGTGATCATCAATCTGGCCGGCGAGAACATTGCAGGCGGACGTTGGACCGACGAACAGAAGCGGAAGATTCGCGACAGCCGGGTGAATGGAACGCATCTGCTGAGTGAAGCGATCGCTAAAATGAGTTCGAAACCGCAGGCGTTTATTTGCGCATCAGCGACCGGCATCTATGGTGATCGCGACGATGAGGTTTTGAACGAGCAGAGTGAGTCAGGCGGCGGATTTCTTGCGGGCGTCTGTCGCGAATGGGAAAAGGCAACTGAGCCGGCGAATAAAGCGGGGGTGCGGGTCGTCAATCTTCGCTTTGGACCAATCCTGGCAAGGGACGGTGGCATGCTGTCAAAGCTTCTAACACCTTTCAAGATGGGCATGGGCGGCAAAGTTGGATCGGGAAAACAGCACATCAGCTGGATAGCCCTCGACGACGCGGTCAGCGCGATCAAGTTGGCCATCGACAGACAAACTATTCATGGACCATTGAATGTCGTCTCACCCAATCCAGTTACCAACGAAGAGTTCACCAAAACGCTGGGCCACGTTCTGAATCGGCCGACGGCGTTAGCAATGCCTGCGTTCGCTGCGCGCCTCGCGTTCGGAGAAATGGCGGATGAAATGCTGCTCGCGAGTCAAAAGGTAATGCCGAAGAAATTGACGTCAGCCGGTTTTCAGTTTCAGTATCCGCAATTGGAAGCCGCTATGAGAAAGTATGTTGGCTGACGTGATGGAGCGGCATCGCTACCCGAATGAGCGCGCAGCGCGACACAACGGTATCGACTGCGGTTTCAGAAGCCTTATCTTGCTGGGACCGCGGACGCCCCCGTCCGCACTGAGCGCGAAGCGCGAAAGATCTTATTTTACTGACAAATACAGCGCGCCTGTCGGCGCGTTGCGGACGGGGGCGTCCGCGTTCCCAGCGTAATGTTCACGGCTGTGCTCAAAGTGCCTCACAACTCTCTCAGCCACCGCCTCCCTGAATGTCCAGGTTCTTTTGCACCAGACGATTCAGCGTATCCGGCACGAGCCGCTCAGCGAAGCCGGCGAGAAACGACCAGATGATCAGTAGCGAATAAGAAATCCCGCTGGCCGGTCCTGTCTTTCTCAAAAAATCTTTTATCTGCAGAACGTCGGAATCCTTCGGCGGTGTGTCAATTCTTACCTCTCCCTGAACGGTTGCGGTCCCCGCCACCCTGGGTGGCGTGTTCTTGATTTGAGCTTTTGATGATGGGGTTGCACTCGCACTTGATTTGACAAACGGTAGCGAATCAGCCGTGGTTGCAGTATCAGTCGACGGTTCCGGTGAGGGAACTGAAGCGGCGGGCGGCGAAGCGCTCCTGGTTGGCGTGGGCGACGGTATTGCAGCCGCTGCGACGGAATTTCTGCTCGGCGTAACGATGGTCGGAAAAACTGAGCCGTTCAGTATCCCGGCCGCAAAGAGAATAAACAGCAAGGACGCGAAGATGGCGCCATAGATCGGTGACAGGAGGATTCCGCGCCATCCGTTTGTCATCGCAGCCAAATTGAAGAGCGCGTCGCCATCACTCGGAGCGGCTTGAATCCGCTGTAACATGCTCACGCATCCTCCCACGATGCCGGCGAGCGCCACGGTCAAGACGGTAACCACAACCGACGAGTACTGGTCCATCCCGGGTATGAAAAAGGTGCCGCCGACGTTCAAGGCGATGGCCAGGGCGATCACCAGAACCACGGCTGATGTCAGGAGCACAGCCTTTTTCGTAAGATCATCGCGCAGCGCTTCACGCGCCGGTAACAGCGCGTAATACAGATAGAACTTGCTTAATAAGTATCTGATGTCGGCTCGTAACTCGCGTTCAACGATAACGTTGGGCTTGGGAGGTTGAGCATCCGGATCGATCTGGATAGCTCCTAAATCCAATGGCTTTGAAGCTATGTACTCGTCATATTCTTTCTGGCCGGCGACGCTGCGATACTTCGCGCGCGCATCATAAGCCTTACGAATCAAACTCTCCGGCGGCCGGGCGTCGACCAGAGTTAGATCGAACGTGTAGATATCGCTCCAGGATAAATCGTGTTGCCGGCGGCGCTGATGAATCTCGTCCAGAAGACTTACGATGTCGGGGTCGGCAATGGTTGGTTTAAGGGCTATGTATTCGCTGTACAAGTGATCAAAGAACAGTCTTGCGTACGGCGGCACGGGCTGGTTCATAGCCTTCGCGTGCTTGCGTTCACGTTTCTCCATTTGTGTCGCCTCCTGAGAGAGACGCGAGTCCCCAACGGACGAAATGTTTATAGAACTCACGTTTCTTTAATAAGCCGATCGCTCCGGAGGAGCGACATCAACCGAACTGAAGGACTTGAGACGGCGAGAGATTGCCTCACTTGTGAGAAACTTGTCAATGGGCAGTAGCCCTACCGTAAGGGAGGGCGCTCTACGTGACGTTCACGCCCTCCCTTACGGTCGGGCTACTGCCCCGATGCCCAACAAGACAACCCTCACCACAACACCAGGGCCAACATGAACCGGAACACACCGGCGCCCATCAAAACCCAAAACGCATTAGGTCGATAGCGTAAAAGAATGATGACAATCGCGACAGTCATCACCACACCGATAAAGCTGTGAATGCCAGAGCGCGCCACGCTCCATGCCGCGGCGGCGAGCAGACCGGTGACTGCGGGCGCGACTCCGCGCAAAAACGCCTGCATCTGGCGGTTTGTTCGGAACCGTCTGAACGATGAGCCGGCGGCGATCGTCATCAGGAATGAAGGCAGAAACACACATAGGGTGGAGAGCAGTGCGCCGGGACTGCCGGCTACTCGATAACCGACAAACGTAGCCATGATGAGAACTGGCCCAGGCGTAATCTGGCCCAACGCGGTGGCGTCAGCGAACTCCTGATGATTCAACCAATGATGCGAGTTGACGACTTCGTTTTCAATTTCCGGAATCATCACATAGCCACCGCCGAAGGTGACAGCGCCAATGCGAAGAAAGATGAACGACACGGACAACGCCAGGCCTAACTTCGCCAATAACGGAATGGCCGGAAACAGAAATGCCTTTCTGCTTTGCGGTCCAGAGGCTTCTGCTATCAGCTCGTCGTCAAGTTCGTCTTCCGGCGTTTGCGTTACGCGACCCTCGCTCATTTCCCGCAGCCGCTGTTCGGCCAGTGCTTCCGTCAAGTAGCCGCCGTAAAACTTGTGCGGCTTGGTTCGTCGTCGCCCGCCCAGACGTTCGCGAATTCGCTGTTGACGTCGTACAGCAAAACCACGAATGCGGTCGAGTCGCGGCAGACGCGGCTCGACAAAAGATTCGATACCGATTCCGATCAAGCCGGAAATTAAAATGACTTCGACGACGGTGGCCCGCAGCAGGATGACCGCCGCGAACGAAAGCACGATCAGGATGCGTTGCCATGGTTTGCTGGAAGTGTGCCGGCCCATGCGCCAGGCGGTGACTGTGATTAGGGCAACGACGGCGGCATTGAATCCGTGAAACAGTTGTTCCGTATTTGGCA
>QHXH01000133.1:1694-11576 GCA_003222855.1 Acidobacteriota bacterium | reverse complement strand
TTTCCCGACCTGTCGGGAGAGCGACCGGGCAAGACTTGCGTGCGAAAAGCTGATTATTTGACCAACCGCACAAACAGTTTTTAGAAACCGGTCGCGACTTTCGAGGTTGGCGGCCGGTTTCGCATTTGGATTTATGATTACTGAAACAGCAATACACGGCAGTTTTGAAGCTGAGAACCGTTCGCGCTCCCACAATCTGGAATCACAGATCGGTAACACGCCGTTACTGCGTTTGCGTCGGGTAACTCGTGACTTGCCTGTGGGTGTCGAAGTCTTTGTCAAAGCTGAACACCTGAATCCGGGAGGCTCAGTCAAAGATCGGCCGGCACTCGCGATGATTCTCGACGGTGAACGCAGTGGCCGTCTCTATCCCGGTAAAATTATTCTTGACGCCACGAGTGGCAACACGGGAATCGCTTATGCAATGCTGGGTGCCGCGCGCGGATATGGTGTAACGATTTGTTTGCCCGCAAATGCGAGTGCAGAGCGCAAACACATCATGCGAAATCACGGCGCTGAGATAATTGAAACTGATCCGTTGCAGGGCTCGGATGGCGCTCAGGTGATGGCCCGCGAAATGGCGGCGCGCGAGCCGGCTAAATATTTCTACGCCGATCAGTATAATAACGACGCTAACTGGCGCGCGCACTACGAGACCACCGGACCGGAAATCTGGAAACAGACCGAAGGCCGCATAACTCATTTTGTCGCGGGTCTCGGCACCTGCGGCACGTTTACCGGAGTCGGACGGCGATTGAAAGAGCTAAATCGATCCGTGCGTCTGATTTCCATGGAGCCCGATTCGCCGATTCATGGGCTTGAAGGTCTGAAGCATTTACCGACTTCGCGCATGCCCGGGATTTACGATCCGGCGTTGGCTGAAGAACAGATCGAAATCGCAACTGAAGAAGCTCAGGCAATGGCTCGACGTTTGGCGCGGGAAGAAGGTTTGTTCGTCGGTGTCAGCGCGGGCGCCAACGTTGTCGCGGCCATAGCCCTCGCTGGTAATCTGCCGCGCGAATCAGTCGTGGTGACAATTCTGTGCGATGGCGGTGAGCGCTACATGAGCGAGCGCTTTTGGACTGAATAAAGAGACGTCCCCACAAACTTCAGTTGTCGTTATGATGGCTTGTATTCAGGCCGTTTGGATCAGAGAAAGTCTACAAACTAAAGTTTCGCCGGACATTTGTGAGCAAATAGGGCAGTGAACAAGCACAACTTCGATATCGCCACGCAAGTGGTTCACGCGGGAGGGAAAGACAAAGCCCCAACGGGTCAGCCAACTGCCTCTCCGATCTATGCGGCGGCCACTTACACATACGAGTCCATGGATCAGATGGACAAGGTTTTCGGCGGCGAAATAGCGGGATACGTCTACACTCGTCACGGCAATCCGACCGTCGCGGTCCTGGAAGAAGCGATTCGTGAAATCGAAGATGGCGCGACGGCCTGCGCCTACGCGTCGGGCATGGCGGCCTTGCACGCGGCGCTGTTTGCTTGTGAGTTGTCACCCGGCTCGACCGTGTTGGCTTCGCAAGATCTTTACGGCGCCACGACGAACTTGCTCCTCAACATCTTTGGTCCGTTAGGAATCAAAACCGTGACCGCGGACTACAATGATCTCGCCGGCCTGCGAGTGAAAGCGCAAGAGGCGAAGCCGCGCGTCCTGATTGCGGAAACGATTTCGAATCCGTTATTGAAGATATGCGACATCGATGCTTGCGCCAGCATCGCTCACGAAGCAGGCGCTCGGCTGATCATCGATAACACGTTCGCTTCGCCGTATCTTTGCCGGCCGCTAAAACACGGCGCCGATCTGGTGGTGCATAGCGCCACAAAATTTCTGGGTGGACATGCGGATGCGATGGGCGGCATCGCCATCGCGCGCGACGAGTTCGACAAAGCGGCGTTGATTGGAGTGATGAAACTCGCCGGCGGCGTGCTGAGCCCCTGGGAAGCGCACGAGATTCTACGCGGGGTGAAGACGCTGGGAGTGCGAATGGATCGGCATTGCCAAAACGCGCGCGCCCTGGCAGCGCGGCTGCAAGCTGATTTGCGAATCGGTCGGGTTTATTTTCCCGGGCTGACTGAAAGCGATCAGGAAGGGGCGGCACGCATGCTGCGCCAGGGCCACTTCGGGGCCCTGGTGTCGATTGAGCTGAGAGACAACACGCGCGCAGCGGCTTTTCGATTTATGGACGCGCTGAAGCTTTGCGTGCGATCGACGAGCCTCGGCGATGTATTCACCAGTGTGCTTCATCCGGCCACTGCTTCGCATCGCGATCTATCACCGGCACGGCGGCGTGAATTAGGAATCAGCGACGGGTTAATCAGGAAGAAGTTGCCACGGAGCTACAGGGTCACGGAGCCTAATCGTAATCTCTTTGATCGATAACTCTGTGTCTCTGCGACTTTGTGGCGAATAGTTTCCGAGAGCTTATTTTGATTGCGCTTGAAGAAGGACACATCGACGAAATTCGCCAACATGGCGAGCGCGACTATCCGTTCGAGTGCTGTGGCTTGATGCTTGGACGATTCGACGGTGGACGCAAGAACGTTGTTGAGACTTATCCGATTTCAAACGCGCGCGAAGAAGCTGCGAAGCGAAATCGTTTCCTGATACGGCCGGAAGAACTGATGCGCGGCGAAAAACGCGCGCGCGAACAAGGCCTGGACGTCGTTGGCTTTTATCATTCGCACCCCGACGACCGGGCCGTGCCTTCTCAATATGATCTGGAACACGCGTGGCCGACTTATTCATACATCGTGATCGCAGTTGAAAAAGGTCATGCGGCTGATTTGCGATCATGGCAAATGGAAAGCGATCGATCGCGGTTCAATGAAGAAGAGATTACCGGGGGGCTTCTGACACCTGAGAGGAACAACCATGCCAGTCACCATCACCATACCCACGCCTTTGCGACAGTTCGCCGGCGGAGAATCTGAAATTCAAGTCGAGGCAAGCACCGCCGGCGAGGCTTTAGATCAATTAACAGCTACGCACAGCGAATTGCGTCGTCATCTTTTCAATGATCAAAACACGCTGCGCAATTTCGTCAACGTCTACGTGAACGATGAAGACATTCGTCACGTCAGTGGCCCCGACACTCCGCTGAAAGAAGGCGACACGATTTTGATCGTGCCTTCGATTGCCGGCGGGTCTGTAGCGCAAGTTGATAACTTGCGTTCCGAAGAAGCTCCGCAAGTTGACAACTTTCGCTACGGCGAACTCCCGATGCTGTCGAACGAAGAAGTCGCCCGCTACAGCCGCCATTTGATCATGCCCGAAGTCGGCATGACTGGTCAGCGAAAGCTAAAAGCCGCGAGCGTGTTGATGATCGGCACTGGTGGCCTGGGAGCGCCGCTGGGAATGTATCTGGCCGCCGCAGGCGTGGGGCGCATGGGTTTGGTTGATTTTGATGTTGTCGATGCGTCCAATTTACAGCGTCAGATCATTCACGGCACGAAAGATGTCGGGCGGCCAAAGATCGCTTCCGCGCGCGATCGCATCCAGGACATCAATCCGCATGTGGAGATCGAAACGCATGAAACCAGATTGACGAGCGACAACGCGCTGCGCCTTTTCGTTAACTACGATGTAATCGTCGACGGCACCGATAATTTTCCGACGCGTTATCTGGTCAACGACGCTTGCGTGCTTACCGGCAAACCAAATGTCTATGGCTCGATCTTCCGGTTTGAAGGACAAGCGAGCGTCTTTTGGGCCGAACGTGGGCCATGCTATCGTTGCCTTTATCCTGAGCCACCACCGCCGGGTCTGGTGCCGTCATGCGCCGAAGGCGGCGTGCTCGGCGTGCTGCCGGGAATCATCGGCGCGATTCAGGCCAACGAAGCAATTAAGATCATTCTCGGCGCGCCGGACATCATGGTGAACCGGCTGCTTCTGTTCGACGCGTGGCGGATGCGCTTTCGCGAATTGAAGCTGCGCAAGAATCCGGATTGTCCGGTCTGTGGTAACAATCCGACAATCAAAGAACTGATCGATTACGAACAATTTTGCGGCATCACTCAACAAGCAGAGACTAAATCAACTATGGAAGAAATCACGGCAACTCAACTGAAACAGCGACTTGACCAGGGCGACGACATTCAAATCATCGACGTGCGCGAGCCGCATGAATATGAGATCGGCCAAATTCCCAATTCAAAACTAATTCCGCTGGGCCAGGTGCTCAACCGCATGAACGAGATTGATCCAGATCGGGAAACGGTGGTGCACTGCAAAATGGGTGGCCGCAGCGCTAAAGCGATCGATGCCCTGCAGCGTTCGGGCTTTCCCGGCAAGCTGGTGAATTTAAAAGGCGGCATCACCGCCTGGTCCGACGAAGTCGATCCGCGCGTGCCGAAGTATTAAACCTACCGGCTCTCGCAAGTCGGAACAGAGGTGCCTGCAAACCGAAACGTGCGACTGCAAAAGCGACGCCGGCTCCAGCTTGTCGTTCTGATTTTTGTCGCACTCGTGCTCACGGTTTTCTTAATCGGCGTACCGCGCTCGCCACCCGGTTTTTGTCTCGACGAGTCCTCGATCGCATATAACGCGCAACTCATCGCCGCCACCGGGCATGATGAATACCGGGATGCCTGGCCGCTGTTTTTTCGCGCCTTCGGTGAATACAAGAATCCGATCTACATCTACCTCCTCGCCGCAGTTTTTAAGCTAACGGGCCCGAGCATCGCAGTCGCGCGTTCCTTCAGCGCCATCCTGGGCGCCGGCGCGGCACTGCTGGTCGCTTATCTTGCCGCCACCATCAGCAAACATAAATCTGTGGGATTGGCTGTGGGCGTCTCGACTGCGCTCACGCCCTGGCTCTATGAAAACAGCCGTTTGGTTTTCGAAGTCGCCCTCTATCCACTGCTCATCGCGCTCTTTCTCATCGCAGTCTATCGCGCCTCGACGCATGAACGATGGGCGATAACAGATGTCATTTCAATAATCGCAACGTTGACGCTGCTTACTTATGGTTATTCCATCGGAAGATTGCTCGGGCCTTTGTTAGCTGCCGGACTGGTAGTCTTTGCGACGCGCTGGAGATACCGGCAGATTCTCATGACCTGGTTGGGATATGCAGCCGCTTTGATTCCGCTGTTTGTCTTCAGCCTCCGCCATCCCCGAGTCTTAACCGCCCGATTCGGGTTGTTGACCTACATCAATTCAGAGTCGACAGTGACCGAGATCGTTTGGCGGTTTATTACTCAGTATGCGAGAGATATCAGCCCAGTCCGGATGCTGCTCACCGGCGAAGACAATGTGCGCGATCACCTGGAGGGAACCGCAAGCATCTTGCTGGTGACCTTCGTTTTGGCAGCGGCCGGTTTGGTTTTGATTCTACGGAAGCATTGGCGGAGTTCGTGGTGGCAGTTTGTGATCTACGCGCTTATCGTCTCGATCATTCCCGCCGCCCTCACGACGACCGTGTTTCCGCAAATTCGACTCATCGCGTTGCCGGTACTCATCAACGTCCTTTCGATACCGGCGTGGCAATTTCTGTTTGAGAAAACCGGCAGCAGTCAAAAACTGAAACGCCTGGCGTCAAGCTGTTTGGTTGGTTTGGTGCTCCTAATCCTCGCACAGGGGATTTACTTTCAGGCGCTCTATCATTTCAAAGCTCCAGAGCGCGGCTACATCTGCGACGAGAAATTTCCCGATAAGATTCTATCCGTTGCAATTGCCAACCAAAGATGGCCCATTTATTTGTACGATCCTCCACACAAGTCCGGTTACGTGCAGAGTTACTGGCATGGACTTTTGGCAGGGGTCGATCCATCGCAGTTCGTTCGAATTTCTGATGCCGTTGAAGTGTCTCCCGGTTCAGTAGTGATCAGTACCGAAGAGAGTTGTGCTAATTGCCGTCTCCTCGCCAAACATCCTGGCTTCATCGTTTACACGCCCCTGCCGTCAGATCTTCATCCGCGCTATGGCGCGCTTCCGAACGAGGCCTTTCGCGCTGAAGTCAGATTAGCCGGCGAACTTCCCGTGTTTAAGATTGGCGAAGAACGGAATCTGACGGTCCTCGTTCGAAACGTCAGCCAGGTCACCTGGCCTTCAGTCAGCGCTGACGACGGCCAATATTTGATTACGGTTCGAAGCCGCTGGCGAACGATCGATGGCAAAATTGAGAATGTGAGCGATGGCACGCGCGTCTTCTACGGTCTCGATCCTGGCGACGTAGCAGGCATTACGTTGCCTGTTACCGCGCCGAGAGATCCGGGGAATTATCAGCTTGAGATCGATGTCGTGCAGGAAGGTGTGACCTGGTTTAGCGATAAAGGCTCGAAGCCTGTAGCAGCCTCGGTTTCCGTTGAACGATAGTCTTTTTTGAGGACGGCAACGCCGACGTGTCCGACGAAGTCGATCGCGTCCAGCATCGCAGCTAGGATCGGCGTCGATCCAATCTTCAGCCCACTTTAAGCATCTGCGGTTCTTAAACTAAAGCGGCAGGTATTCAACGCGGCCGATCCATTCTCGCGACTCGGTAGATTTCGCGAATATTTCAAGGTCGCTCACACACTCGCCAATCGTCACATTGAGTTGATGGGCATAAACAATCCCAAAGAATACTTCGGCTCGCTCCTGACGTCGGTTTGCTTCTTTCAAAAAACCTTTGTCTTGAGTGAACAGCACACGATTTAGTTCAGTAGCGCGATCCAGTAGTAGCGGGTCTTCAAGCTCAGCAGCCCCATCTTCCTGCGCTGTGAGCACATCAACATCCCGAAGTCGCAGCGCGTCAGCGATCGCGACACGTGAACATCAAAGTAGAGACGAACGCTCACGCTTTAGTTCTCGCAGTCTTTTCCGCAGAGGTGAGTCTGGCTGACGAGCAGCAAGTTCTTTGACCTCCTGCCAGTCTTTTTCAATTTGAATATCGATCTCGGATTCGTGCTCGTAGTAATACGCAAGCGCCGCATGAATCTGCGCCATCGATAGATGAGGATGTTGCCGGTGCATTTCTTCCGGACTCCAGCCGTAAGCCATCTTGTCGAGCACGACTTCGACGACCTTAGTGTTCGCGCCGATTATCCAAGCGACGCCGTGCTCGTCAAGTTCGATTAGTGAGTTTAGTACCGCAACCATCTTCGTTCTCCGCTCATAAAATAACACGTTTTAAGTTTCTGACTTAAGACTGCATTGACGGGTCGGCCCCGAGCATTCTGAAAAACGAGTGGCGCTCCGGTTGTCTTTGCCCGGAGAGCGCGATCACGAACAATCGCTCTGAATTAAGCCTTTGAGCCTGCTTCGCATGCCTTGCGGAAAAAGATGTCCGCGCTTCTCGTAATTTGTGATGCCGATCACTCGAACCCGCATTTCCATGCCTCTTCCCGGCTGCGTCCTCATCCGTCTCGGTGTATGATTGGTCCGCCTTAATCCCTGCACGAGGTAGGACGAACCGTGACTGAAGCAACTCTCGAAGCAACCGAAGCAAACGAAACACTCGACGCCAACCAGGATCAACAACACAAGTGGGTTTATCTTTTCGAAGAAGGCAGCGGCGATAACAAGTCCCTCTTCGGCGGCAAAGGAGCCGGCCTGTGCGAGATGACCCGTGCCGGCTTGCCCGTCCCTCCAGGACTTATTGTCACTACTGAAGCCTGCAACAGCTATTACGCCAACAACAAGCAATTTCCCGAGGGTATGTGGGAACAGATAAGAGACGCGCTGCAAGAGATCGAAAAGAAAGTCGGCAAGAGCTTCGGCGACGCGAAAAATCCGCTGCTGGTGTCGGTGCGTTCGGGCGCGGCGTTTTCCATGCCGGGCATGATGGACACGGTTTTGAATCTTGGTCTGAACGAAGAGACGGTGACGGGACTCGCCGAACAAACAGGCGATCTGCGTTTCGCCCTCGATGCTTACCGCCGCTTCGCATCGCTCTTCGGTGAAATTGTGATCGGTGTCGCGCACGAAAAGTTCGAGCGCGTAATGGATCGCTTCAAAGCGCAAACCAAGGGCGGCAAAGATACGGATCTGAAACCTGCCGAGCTGCGCGGCATCATTGCGGCTGAGAAAGAAATCATTCTCGCTGAGCAACACGCGATTCCCGACGATCCTTATGAACAGCTGCGGGTCGCGATCGGCGCGGTTTTCAATTCCTGGATGGGCCGGCGCGCGTGCGACTATCGCCGCATCAATCGAATCCCGGACGACCTGGGCACGGCCGTTAACGTGCAGGCGATGGTCTTTGGCAACATGGGCGCGAACTCGGGTACCGGCGTCGCCTTCACCCGCAACCCGTCGACCGGTAAGAAAGAGTTGTACGGCGAATATCTCTTGAATGCGCAGGGCGAGGATGTCGTCGCCGGCACCCGCACTCCAAATCCAATCAGCCAGCTTAAGAAAGAGCTGCCGAAGGTTTATGAACAATTCTCGGCGATTACCCAGCTGCTGGAAAAGCATTACCAGGACATGCAGGACTGCGAATTCACAATCGAGCGCGGCAAACTTTGGATGTTACAGACGCGCACCGGCAAACGCACCGGCGCCGCTGCGGTTCGCATCGCGGTCGATATGGCGAGCGAGAAATTGATCGATCGCGCCACCGCAGTGCAGCGCGTCACGCCCGAGCATCTCGATCAATTGCTGCATCCGACGGTAGATCCGAAGACTGACGCACAGGTCCTCGCGACTGGTTTGCCGGCCAGCCCCGGCGCGGCACAAGGCCAGGTCGTCTTTAGTCCTGACGAAGCTGAAGAGATGGCGAAGGAAGGCGTTAAGGTGGTGCTGGTCCGGCAGGAAACCAGCCCGGATGATTTTCACGGGATGGTCGCGGCGCAAGCGATTGTCACAGCGCGCGGTGGCATGACGAGTCACGCGGCTGTCGTCGCCCGCGGCATGGGCAAGACTTGTGTCTGCGGCGCGTCGGCTATCGAAGTCGATTACAGCCAGCAACAGTTCAGTGTCGACGGCGAAGTAGTCACCAAAGGCGAATGGATTACAGTCGATGGATCGACGGGGCGAGTCTTTCTCGGCAAAGTTACGACGATTCAGCCTTCGCTGGGAACGGACTTTCACGAACTAATGAAGTGGGCCGACAAGTTTCGCCGCCTCGGCGTGCGCGCTAATGCCGACACTCCGTTGGACGCGAAAACAGCGCGCGGCTTTGGGGCCGAAGGTATCGGTCTTTGTCGCACTGAGCACATGTTCTTTGGCGATCAAAGACTGGCAGCAATGCGCGAAATGATTTTGGCGGACGGTGTGGGCGCCAGAGAGAAGGCCCTCGACAAACTGCTGCCGCTGCAACGAGGCGATTTCATCGGCATCTTTCGCGAGATGGCCGGCTTTCCGGTGACGATTCGTTTGCTGGATCCGCCCCTGCACGAATTTCTGCCAAACATTGATGAATTGCTCAGCGAATTGGCGGAACTGAAGATGGGTTTGAAGCAGGCTAAGACAATGGTTGAGATGGACCACCTGCTGGATGAGATCGACGAGAAGCGAAACCTGCTGAACCACGTCAACAAGATCCGCGAAGCAAATCCGATGCTGGGTTTTCGCGGTTGTCGTTTGGGCTTGCTCTTCCCGGAAGTCACGCGCATGCAGTGTCGCGCCATTTTCGAAGCGGCATGCCAGGTGAAAGGCGAACGCAAACAGGTGACACTCGAGATCATGGTGCCGTTGGTTTCCATCAGTGAAGAATTGCGGCAGCAGGCTGAAATCATTAATGAGGTCGCAAGCGAGGTCATGGGCGAGCACGGCATGAAGATCGAATACCTGATCGGCACGATGATCGAGCTGCCGCGCGCGGCTTTAACTGCCGACAAGATCGCACAACATGCTTCGTTCTTCTCGTTCGGCACCAACGATCTGACGCAGACGACTTTTGGATTGAGCCGGGATGATTCGGGACGTTTTCTACCATCCTACGTCGA
>QHXH01000133.1:0-1684 GCA_003222855.1 Acidobacteriota bacterium | reverse complement strand
GGTGCGCATCGGCGCCGAACGTGGCCGCAGCGTTAAGCCTGATCTGAAAATTGGAATCTGCGGCGAGCACGGCGGCGACCCGCAGTCGATCGCTTTTTGTAACGAGATTGGATTGAATTATGTGAGCTGCTCACCTTATCGTGTTCCGGTCGCTCGGCTGGCCGCGGCGCAGGCGGCGCTATACGAAGTGAAAACCCTGGCAGCGCAGAACGAGGAAGCGCAGCCGGCCGAGGTTGCAGCCTAACAGTCCCTAAAAGTCTTTGTCGCGATTTTTTTGATCGTAGTCTGGTTCGCCGCGGGAACTTCCCGGTGTATCAACTCGCCCATCGCCGGAAACCGGGCGAAAGTCAGTTAACCCAGCGGGGATTCAGTTCAGAGTTCAAGCTTCAGTTTGCATTCCTAATCAGCCGCCTAAAGGTTGAACTCTGAACGTCACCGGCAACCCCGGTCGGGCACACTCATGAACTCATATCGTATTTCTCATTACAATATTCTCGCCAAACTCGGGCAGGGCGGCATGGGCGAAGTCTATAAAGCGCATGATGTAACTCTCGACCGTCCGGTGGCCTTGAAGATCCTGCCGCTCGAACTGGTGGAGAATCAGGATCGACTAAAACGCTTTGTCCAGGAGGCAAAATCAGCCTCGGCCCTGAATCATCCGCACATCATCACTATCTATGAGGTTGGCGAAGCCAAAGCTGAGCTTACCGAGGCTAAACCTGAGTCCAAAGGGACTACCGACACCACCGGCCCGCTCGTGTCGCTGGCGGGGGAAACGCCGCTTAACTATATCGCGATGGAGCTGATCGAAGGCGAAACCCTGGACACCATGATCCATCGCAATCAAACCGGTCTGCGAAAGCTGCTCGAATATCTGGTCCAGACAGCTGATGGACTAACCAAAGCCCATGCGGCCGGTATCGTCCACCGCGACCTGAAGCCCGATAACATAATGATCAATCGCGATGGGTACGCCAAAATCCTGGACTTCGGACTGGCAAAACTGGTCGAGCCTCAGCAGGTCGCTACTCAAGGAGAGCGGGAAGAGGCAGCCACCGCGATCTTGAACCGCAGCCAGCCGGGGATGGTCATGGGGACGCTGGGTTACATGTCGCCCGAGCAGGCCCAGGGGCGGGTGGTCGACCAACGATCGGATATCTTTGCGTTCGGTTGCATCCTCTACGAAGCGGCCACGCGTCACAAGCCGTTTGTCGGTGATTCAATAATCGACAGCCTGCACAAGATTATTTACATGCCCGCCCCTCCGGTTAAGGACTTCAATCAAAACTGCCCTTACGAGATTCAGCGCATTATCCGTCGCTGTCTGGCCAAGGATCCGGAAGACCGCTACCAGCGAGTTAAAGACATCGCCATGGATCTGCGCGATTTTCTGGAAGAGTCCAAAGCCGTCTCTGGCCCGGGCATTCATTCCGGAATCACGGTTTTACCTCAATCGAGTTCAGAATTGCTTTTCGACCCGCCGGTAGCTGAATCGCAGCTGGATGAATCCGACCCGCGCGTTTTGCGACTTACTCGTTTCTCGAAGGCCAGCGTGGCCCTCGCTATCCTCGGGCTGATCGGGGCCATCGTTCTGTGGCCGCTGCATCAACGCGGCGACATCGGTTCCGAGCTCAGACTCGACTACACCAAAGAGGCCGCGCTCAGCAAGGCCCGCGAAGTGGTC
>QHXH01000739.1:1687-2079 GCA_003222855.1 Acidobacteriota bacterium | reverse complement strand
CTTTCTTATGATCGTGGGCTGGACGACCCAGTCTTTTTCACTCTGCAGTGAACCGTCGTCGTTTGTAGCGCGGGGGTGTTTGTCATTAATGAAGGTGACGCCATGTCCGATAAAGACTTCGTCCTCGATGGTGACTCCTTCGCAGATGAATGTATGGCTTGAGATTTTGCAGTTGCGGCCTACGCTTGAGCCCTTCTGGATCTCGACAAAAGAGCCAATCCTGCTCCCGTCGCCGATCTCGCAACCGTAGAGGTTAACGAAGTTGTGAATGGAAACATCGCGTCCAAGCTTTACGTCGGGAGCGATCAGGCAATACTGTCCCCGCATCAGTTCGAACCATGCGCCCTGGCGCTCTCGCGCCCGCTCTCACCGGCGTCTTCGTCGCTCTCGCC
>QHXH01000739.1:0-1521 GCA_003222855.1 Acidobacteriota bacterium | reverse complement strand
AAAGGAAATCGCCGGAGGCGAATCGATAATAATGTGCGCGAACCTTTCGCTTAGTCCGGAGAGCAGCTTTCGCATTTCGTCAGAGCCGAGCAGCTCAGCCGGATTCGGCGGCACTGGCCCGGAAGTAAGAATCTTCAAATTTGGCAGTCTGTCGTAGCTCTTCATCAAGCCCTCAAGATCCGACTCGCCCGAGAGGCAATTCGTCAATCCATGGGCATTGGGCAAGTTGAAATGAGTGTGGAGCCGGGGCCGCCTGAGATCGCAGTCAATGATCAAAACGTCCGCGCCCGTCTGGGCCAGCATCACCGCGGTATTCACCGCAGTGGTAGTTTTGCCTTCAGAAGGCTGGCTCGACGTGACCAGGATTGTCTTCGGCGCCTGGCCGGCGGTCGACAGCAACAGTGACGTGCGCAAATGCCGGTACGATTCGGCGATAGGAGAACGCACGTCCTCGATCAACGCCAGAGCCGTACTATCCGCCCCACTGCCTGCGGCGGCGGGACCACTGCCCTTCAAACGCGCGCGTTCAATGTTGCTATCAGGAATCAGCGCCAGCGCCGGCAAATGGATGTACCGGTCAACGTCGTCGACGGTCTTTACGGAGTCATCCAAAAAGTCTAGCAGGAAAGCGAGTCCCACGCCGGCCGCAAACGAGAGTATGAAATCTAAGATGATGTTTCGGAACCGCGCTGGGCCAACGGGTGCGTGCGGATAACGACTGGGATTTTCTATGCTCACCTCGTTGGGTCTATCGACAGCAGTAACCAGCAGTTCGCGTTGTCGTTGTAACAGGGTATTCAGATACTGCTTATTAGTCTCGATCTCCTGACTGATGGCAGTCATTTCAATCTTGTCGCGCACCTGCTGGGTTGTGGTGCCGCGCTGTTGATTGTAAGCCTGACGAAGGCTTTCTTCTCTTGCCAGCGCCGCTTCATAGCGCGACTTCATCGCTGCAATCAACTCCACCGGTCCCTGGGCCACTTCTTCTTCGAGGGGCCTAAGCGCGGCATCGATCTTTTTTACTCCCTGCCATTCGGGCGTAAAGGTCTGGAGCATCGTCTCTCGCTGTTCTTTTAATACTGAGGTCCTCTCTCGCAGCTTCAGAATCCGTGGGGAGTCGACAACGCCGGGAATCGAATAAGGATCTTTCTCGCGTTTTGCGGCATTGTAGATGGACTCAAGATTCTTGCGTTCATTTTCCGCGTCGAGCAATTGATTACTGAGAGTAGCCAGACGCTTAACTTCTATATTGCCGTCCGGATTATCGTCGAGGGGAAGGCCTTTGTTCCGGGCATAGTTGAATACCACCTCCTGCCCGTGCTTGATCTTGGTCTGGAGGTCGGCAATTTCATTTGCCAACAAGTCTTCCGCCTTGGTCGAACCTTCTCTTTCCCGTCTTTGATTATTATCTCTAAAAATCTCGCCCAGAGTATTTGCTACCTTCTGCGTGATCTCCGGATCGCTATGACGAAAGTGAATGACTATGAGGCTGGTGGTCGGCAGAGGCTCAACCGTCTGACC
>QHXH01000747.1 GCA_003222855.1 Acidobacteriota bacterium | reverse complement strand
CTGCCTGCTTGCCATTCAACACGATCTGAATCAGATCATCATCTGCTTTAGTGGCGTCGAATTTCTTTTCGGCAGTTTGGCCATGACACATCGCGCATTTTGCTTTGAACATTCCGGCCGTATCATCGTCGGCAGTGGCACGCGCCGGCGCCGAAGCGATCAAAAGCGTCGCTGCCATCGTCACACCCGCGAGCACCAACGCGATCTTCTTAACTCGATTAACCGTAACCTTCATCATTTGCCCTCCAGCCCTCTCAAGGAAAAGTATCCGGACTTAAAAGCCGGCGAAAGCTAAAGGGCAACGACTATGCCGCGCGATAATCAGCGCAAATGCGAAGGTCTCAGGCTGAGGGTTGCGATGTTTTTCGCAGTGTGAAAGAAATTTCCACAGAAGAGTGCATAACTCCAGTCCTTGCGTGCTTCTCCCTTCTCGCTTTGAAAGAAGGGCCGGTGAGTCGAGGAGAAGGCGAAGCCTTTGGTTTCCAGACCTATCCTTGGCGCGGTTCACCTGACTAGAGGAGTCTGTCGGAAAAATGAATTTCTCTGTGCAAACTCTGTGATGCTCTGTGTCTCAGTGGTGAAATTACCAGAAAAAACATTCACCACAGAGGCAGGGAGCTTACACAGAGAACCACGGAGGACTTTTTCCGACAGACTCCTAAAGCCAGGTGTGAATGAGACCGGAATGATCCGAAAGAATTCTGTAGCCTTCTGTGTCCGAATGACTTTCTGGGCAAAGCCGGGTTTGGCGGTTGCGACCGTATACCTTCACCCAACCTTCTCCCACAGAGAGAGGGCTTTGTAACTGACTCACGCAGCGGCTTTCTTATGGCATGTCGTGCACTTCTTCGAAGTTGGCGGCGCCGGGTCCAAATTCGGCCGCGCCTTCACCACTTCATCATGACAACCGCCACAGTTGCGATGAAACGCCTGTTGATTAGTCATGACGGTGGGTTCGGCGCTGCCTTCAAACTTGACCTGTGGTATCTCAGGCAGAAGCTTCGGCTCAAACGGCGAGCCAGAGGCGCGCGATTTAATGGCCGTTATGCCGCAAACAATGACCGTGACAAAGAGAGCCGCCAGTCCCGTAGGGACGAAATATTTATAGCAATACGCAACCACATGTATCCGCGACCTCCGTAGGAGCGACATATTAATTACCCGTGCGACCAGCGAAAACATTCCGCTCCTACGGAGCTTCGCTTCCTTACCAAGCACAATTGTTTCCGGCGGCTTCTTTCCCTGCGCCGAAACATCGCGGGTAATATTCGATGCGCTTGAAAGAAGGACTATCGAAACGATGAAAGCTGCCAGAATAGTAAGAATCTTCATGATTACCTCCTTGTTTGGAGTTCCGACTTCAGTCGGCTGTTCGTACCAGCAACAGCTGGCCGACTAAAGTCGGAACTCCGAACCTACTTCAAAAACGCCAGGCGCTGCCCGTGTGGCATCGCTTACACGCGCTGAAGTCATCTCCACCAAAAGCACGTTTGCCGTCATGACAAGTCATGCAACTCTGTGCCCGGCCAGTCGCGTGATGATTTAAAGGTTCGGGCGTACTTACCTGCCGTCGTTGCGGCATCCCTGCTTTTACTTGATGACACTCGTTGCAGGTTACCTTCAGGTGTTTCGCGTGACTGAAACTGACGCGAAACGCCGGCATGAATTCCGGTGTGCGCGAATAGCCACCCAACTGATGACAGGTGCCGCACGAAGAAATATCACGGCCGCCGGATTGCGCTCGCGAAGTATGACATCGATAACAAGTTGTGTGTGCATTGAACCCGGAAGGAATTGACATCGCGACACCCGCGCGCGCCGGTCTATGACAACTTGCGCAACTAACGCTGCCCATGGCGACGTGTCGCGCATGATCGAATTTCATGCGAAAGCTTTGCAAATGCGGAAACGGTTTGAGCGCCCCTGATTTCACGTCGGTATGACAAATAGTACAAATCGGACTTTCGGAATTTGAGAACTGCTGCGCGTGACAACCGGCGCAAGGCAGGTGGCCCGACGCGCCCGGACGCCTCGGTACCGGCGAGTTGGAATCGCGCCGGTGACAGAGCAGGCACGGCAGGCGGGAATGATTGCGACTGCCGTGCTGAAACTTTCCATAGTCCAGTCCTTCGGGAAATTCAAACGGCGAGCCAGAGGCGCGCGATTTAATGGCCGTTATGCCGCAAACAATGACCGTGACAAAGAGAGCCGCCAGTCCCGTAGGGACGAAATATTTATAGCAATACGCAACCACATGTATCCGCGACCTCCGTAGGAGCGACATATTAATTACCCGTGCGACCAGCGAAAACATTCCGCTCCTACGGAGCTTCGCTTCTATTTTTCTTTGATGATCTATAAACATTCGGCTCCTACGGAGCTGAACACCGAGTTCTTGATAATCCCATCAGCTCGTCTTCGCCTTCGGCTTCGGTGTGGG
>QHXH01000746.1 GCA_003222855.1 Acidobacteriota bacterium | reverse complement strand
GGAGCCACCCATGAAGAGATTTAGTTTCATCGCCCTAGCATTGTGCCTGTTCGCGGTAGCATCTGTTTCTTTTGGACAGACTGTGAACTCGCGCGTCACCGGCACCGTGAAAGATACTGCCGACGCAGTCGTGCCCGGTGTCAAGGTTACTTTAATTGACGCGAAAACCCGCGACGAGAAGACGGCCACGACGAATGAAGAGGGAGTCTTCACTTTCGTCGACGTTCGCGTTGGTACATATACCGTCATCGCCGAACGTGCGAATTTCAAGAAAAAGCAGATAACGGACATTCAAGTACACGTGGACGTCGCGGCCGTCTTAAACGTTGTATTGGAGCCGGGCGGAATAGCCGAGACAGTCTCGGTGTCGGCTTCAGGAAGTGAAGCCTTAATTCGTACAGAGAATGCGAAGCTTTCGACCACGGTTGACGTCAAGCAGGTGCAGGATCTGCCACTGAATGGACGAAAACCGATAAATATTGCCGGCGGCCAGGCTGGCGTGGCTACCAACACCAACGTTCGAGGTGCCGTCATTAATGGTTTGCGCGGATCGTTCTCAAACATAACCTGGGACGGCATCGAGATAAACGATAATCTGGTGCGCACGGATTCTCTCTTTGGAGTGAACACCCCCAGCGTCGCCGGGGTGTCGGAGTTCACTCTGACCACACAGAACGCCGGACCGGACGAAGGGTTGGGTATTGCGCAAGTTAAGTTCACCACCCCGCGCGGAGGCAAGGGTTATCATGGCGAGGCTTATGATTACTATCGCAACAGTAGGTTTGATGCCAATACCTTCTTCAATAACAATACTATTGACTCGAAGACTGGCAAGAGTTTGCCGAAACCAGCGCTGCTTCAGCATCAGTTTGGCTTCAACATCGGCGGCCCGTTTGCGCTGCCACGGCCCGGTGAAGGGGGACCTAGTTTGATGGAGAAGCATAAGCTCTTCTTCTATTTCTTCTTGGAAAAGACCAACACCACTTTTGACTTCACCCCACTACGGACGGTGTTGTCGTCGGGAGCACGCACAGGTAACTTCGTCTACCTTGCAACTTGCGGTGTCACGGGCCAGCCTGCTTGTCCGGCTGGCGTTGTCAACGGACAGCAG
>QHXH01000721.1:2210-2661 GCA_003222855.1 Acidobacteriota bacterium | reverse complement strand
CGGCAAAAGATCGACAATCGCCGCGTGAATTTCAGCCGGCGCCGCAAACGACCAGCCTTCCTTTCCGTTGAGCGAGACAATTTTTACAATTTGATCGGCGAGCTCTTTTTGAATGCGGCGATCGGTTTCGGTTGCGAGTTGCGTCCGCTCGGCAATAGAAGCCGCCCCATGGTGCCCCCCCGCGCCACCGCTTACCGGAAAGCGTCCGGCTAAATCGCTCACCTTATCCACGAGTCTCCCGTGCGCATCGGTGATGTTAAAAGCCTGCACGAGCTGCAGACTCGGCCCGCGCGTGGGCGTCTCATTGACTCGATATGCCTTCAAACTGCCTCGATCAGTGACGATAATAAGAGAACTTGGTATCATGGCCAATCACTGACCAAACAACATTGGTCCCGCACCACACGGCGCGTTTGATGTCTCTATAATAAAATTCGTTTGCCGTTGCAAC
>QHXH01000721.1:0-2088 GCA_003222855.1 Acidobacteriota bacterium | reverse complement strand
AAGATCGACATCGTCTCCAGAGGCGAACCTTTTCCGTTCCGCTAAAAAACCATTCGGCTCCATTGTGTCGAGAATCAATTCCCACTCGATTTGCTCCTGTCCGGGCAGGACAAATGGGATCGCCTCGTAGTGAGCGTTAATCAGCAGTAGAAAGGTCTCATCACGGATAGGCTCGCCTTCAAAACCAAGAACATCGCTCGTATCACCACTCAACAACATGCCAATACAACGAACGAACGGCGACGCCCATTCCTCCTCGCTCATCTCGCAGCCGCCGGGATTGAACCACATCACATCCCGAATCTCAGAACCGCGTATCCGTCGGCCCTGAAAAAATTTTGGCCGGCCAGTCTTCGTGTGAACTCGAGGAACTGGTTCTGTTTTTCATCACGCTCCCAATTGAACCAGCTGATCTCGTTGTCCTGGCAATAAGCGTTGTTATTGCCGTTCTGTGTCCGGCCCCACTCATCGCCGCCGGTCAGCATCGGCACGCCCTGCGAAAGAAAAAGCGTCGTCAGGAAATTTCTGCGTTGCCGTTCGCGCAGGGCATTGATCTGCGCGTCATCCGTCGGCCCTTCGACGCCGCAATTCCACGAAAGATTATTATTGTCGCCATCGTTGTTGCCGTCGCGGTTCGCCTCATTGTGCTTTTCATTGTAGCTGACCAGATCGTTCAGCGTGAAACCATCGTGCGCAGTCACGAAATTAATGCTGGCGTACGGGCGTCGCCCGTTGTGTTGATACAGATCGGGGCTTCCCGCAAGCCGGTAGCCAATCTCGCCAATGCGCCCCTCGTCGCCTTTCCAAAAACTGCGAACTGCGTCGCGGTACTTGCCGTTCCATTCCGACCAAGGCACCGGAAAATTCCCAACTTGGTAGCCCCCTTCGCCCACATCCCACGGTTCCGCGATGAGCTTCACCTGCGAAAGAACCGGGTCCTGCTGGATCGCTTGAAAGAACGAATGCAGTCTGTTTACCCCGTCATGATTGCGCACGAGCGCGGGCGCGAGGTCGAAACGAAATCCGTCCACGCGCATGTCCAGCACCCAGTAACGCAGACTGTCGGTCACCAGTTGCAGCGTGCGGGGATGGAGCAGATTGAAGGTGTTGCCGGTGCCGGTAAAATCCAGATACAAACGCGGATTCTCCGGATGCAACCAGTAGTAAGCGGGGTTGTCGATCCCGCGGAAGCAAAGCGTCGGGCCGAGATGATTCCCTTCGGCAGTATGGTTGTAAACCACATCGAGAATCACCTCGATACCGGCGGTGTGAAGACTACGCACCATCGATTTGAACTCGAAGACCTGTTCGCCCATTTGCCCACTGCTGGAGTACTGCGCATGCGGCGCAAAAAAACCGATCGTATTGTAACCCCAGTAATTCGTCAGGCTGCGATCAATTAGAACCTTGTCGTCAATGTGCGCGTGTACTGGCAATAGCTCAACTGCCGTCACGCCGAGCTTTTTGAAATAATCAATGGCCGCCGGGCTGCCGAGCGCCGCATAAGTGCCTCGCAATTCCTCTGGCACATCGGGCCAGAGTTTGCTGAAGCCTTTCACGTGCAGCTCATAAATTACAGAATTGTCCAGCGGGAAGCCGGGTCTCCTGTCACCCTGCCAGTCGAATCCGGTATCGATGACCACCGACTTCAGCACGCCCCATGCGTCATCGCGAAAATCCTGAGTCAAGTCTTCCTTCTTGTCTCCGATGACGTAACCGAACATTTCATCCGCCCAGCCCACTTCTCCGGCGATAGCTTTTGCGTAGGGGTCGAGAAGAAGTTTCGAACTGTTAAACCGCAACCCGCGTTCTGGATCGTACGGGCCGGAAACGCGGAAACCGTACAATTGTCCTGGCCGCACATCGGGTAAAAAAACGTGCCAGACCTGATTAGTGTGTTCAGTGACCGGAATGCGAATGTTTTCTTCTGTTGCCTCGATGTTGTCGAACAAACAAAGCTCAACACCGGTGGCGTGCTCGGAAAAGATAGCGAAGTTGACACCGTTCCCCATCCATGTCGCGCCCAGAGGGTATGGATAACCGAGGAAAGTCCTTACCGAAGTCATAAACGCGCGGCGCATTTATCCA
>QHXH01000731.1:2036-2431 GCA_003222855.1 Acidobacteriota bacterium | reverse complement strand
GACGCGATCGATGCGGGCGGAAATTTTTCGCATCGTGCCGAGGCGAATCAAATTCTGGGTCGCATTCTCCACCACCTCGGGGCTGAACCCGCGTGCATCATTGCCAGCGCAAATGGCACATTTGTCGATCGTGCCGAACGAGAAGCAATCCAGCGTGAGCTACCGAGTGCGACCATTTACAGCCTGAAAGCTGCGCTCGGGGAAAGTGTCGGCGCCAGCGCGCTCTGGCAGCTGATCGCAGGCGCGCAAGCGCTGGTCACGAAACGCCTCCCGCAAGTTGCACATTCAAATTCATCTGCCGGCCTGAGCTTTCCCACAGCCGACGCAATCTCGTGCGGGAAGGCGATCATCTTGACCTGCGGACTGAATCAACAAACTGCCGGATTGCGCCTCTC
>QHXH01000731.1:0-1862 GCA_003222855.1 Acidobacteriota bacterium | reverse complement strand
ACAGCGCGAGACAATGTCGCCATTCACATCGGCGACACCGATATTTATGGGGACTACGCCCGGTACGACTCGCACGCGCACGAAGTTTCGGTGGAAGGGCACGTCCGCATCTACCGTGACGTCCACATCTATGTCGCTGAACACGGTGTTTACAACATCGACACCAAGCAGATCCGCACCAGCAATGCGCGGACCGAGTATTACCCGTACTTTCTTAGTGGACAAAATGTGACCGAAACTTCGGCTAACGTCTACCACGTCGAAGATTCCACCTTCACCACCGACGATTCCCCTAGGCCGGACTTTCACCTGCGAGCGCGGACGGTTCGGGTTTACGAAAACGATCATGTCGTTTTTCAAAATGTGACCTTTTATGTGGGCAAGGTCCCAATCTTTTGGTGGCCATACATGTATCAATCTCTCAACGATGCTTTCAGTTTTTCGATTGCACCGGCTGACCTTACTTCCTGGGGCCCGTCACTTCTGACTCAAGTCACGTTTCCGATCACGGATGATATCAAAGGCCGCGTCAGACTCGACTATCGCGGACGTCGCGGCGTCGCAATCGGTTTCGAATCGGATACCGATTACGGCAAAGACAAGTCAAGCAACGTCAAACTCAAAACTTATTACATTGACGACCAGAATCCGTTGATCAATCCGACCGCCTTAAAGCGAAAGGACGTGCCAACCGACCGCTATCGTTTGAGTTTGGAAGATCGGACCGAATTCACCAAAGATATTTACGGGATCGTCGACGTTACCAAGCTAAGCGATCCATTTGTGATGCAGGATTTTTATCAGAACGAATTCCGAGTCAATCCGGTGCCAGATAACGTGGTTGCTCTGACTAAAGTCGACCCCTTCTACACCTTAACAGCCATCGCGCGTTTTCAGGTGAACGACTTCTTTGAACAAACGGAGCGTTTGCCCGAAGTCGTGCTGGACATCAAACGACACGCCTTGTTCGGTGGACCGATATTTTACCAAGGCGAAACCGGGTTTGCTGATCTACACCGCAGTTTCCCCGACGGTTCCGGCTTTGAAGATTACGGCACCACGCGGCTCGATACTTTCCACGAGCTCCTTTATCCGAACACCTATTTTGGTTGGCTGTCGATCGTCCCTCGAGCGGGCTTTCGAGCAACTTACTACGATAAGACTCGCGACCTCGGTAACACCCTTTTCCCAACCAACGAAGATCCGTCGGTTCCCAACTTCATCCCTCTCGACCCGACTCCAACGAATCCGATTATCGATGCGGGCAGCGGTGTTCGGACAGTATTCGATACGGGGGCTGAGGCTTCTTTTAAATTTTCTCGAACGTGGGAAGGGGTAGAAAGCCGAACGTTCGGTTTGGATGGATTGCTGCACGTGGTGCAGCCCTACACAGATTTTTCCTACGTGCGTGAGAATGGCATTAACCCAGCTTCAATCTTGGAATTCGATCGATTTGAGCCGTCGACGCAGTTGCGTCCGATTGATTTTCCAAACTTCACCTCAATTGACTCGATCGCGAGTTGGACAGTTTGGCGTCTTGGTGTGCGCAACCGTTTGGAGACGAGGCGAGACGACCTGACAGTTACCTGGCTTGAACTCGATACTTTTGCAGACATAAACATTGATAATCCATACGATCGGCGCTCGTACTCGAACCTGTTCAACAAATTGCGATTCACCCCGCTCCCGTGGGCCTCACTTACGATTGACTCACAGATTCCGGCGCTTAACTCGGGTTTTACCGAGGTTAACACCACTATTGCCGTGCAACCGATGTCGAATTTACAACTCAACTTCGGCCATCGTTATCTCAACGATAACCCATTCTTCCAACACAGCAGTCTGGTTGTGCTTGGCGGGTA
>QHXH01000745.1:1888-2716 GCA_003222855.1 Acidobacteriota bacterium | reverse complement strand
GCCTAAAGCGTTAACGGCGGAAATACCGCGATTGGTGATGTTGCCCGCGATTTGGGTCCGCTCCTTCAAGCGGCGATATGCAGATTGCGCTTGCGATGCTTCAGTTGATCGTTCGGTTTCTGGAGCCGGTTTTTGAGTTAACAACGCAAATTGCTCGGCAGCGGTAATCGGGGCGGATTGCTGAGCAGGCATTTGTTTCTGTTGCGAGGCAGCGGCCGACTGCTGGGGTTGGGCTCCCTTTGTTTCTAGAGAATACGGATTTGTCTCCAAATCCATAAACGGGCGATCCTTCCCCGTTTGCGATGGCAATGGCAACTCCCCAGCGGCAGCCAGCTCGCTTGCTCCAATTGAATTGGCGTTTGATTCGAATGTTTTCTCCTTAGGCTCGGGTGCCTTTTTCGATTCGTCTGTTTCTATGAAAGCGGAATTCTTCGGCACCAGTGACGCTGGTGACAGATCCACCAACGTGAGCTCAGCCTGCTTTTCCTCAAACGGAACAGCGGGCGAGAAAACGCCACCAAAGGCAGCAAGCAAAAACGCTACTGCCAGGTGAATGGCAATCGCCGCAAGCAGCGCCCACAAAACAGTTCGCGCATCGTATTCGTGGTCCCGAAAGCTTTCGGGATTGCCCGGCTGGGCGAACATGATGTCAGCCGTTGTCATGAGAGCAGTCTCTTAGTGGTAAGATTTAGGCTCAGAGTTTTCTCAGTTAAGCTTGCAACATTATCCCAGCCCCTGGGCTCTGACAACTTGCCCGGCTGAGCAATTCTTCTTCTTACTCTTACTCATGCTCCCTTTCCCTTCAGTGCGCGCGTGATGAAACAAGTA
>QHXH01000745.1:0-1776 GCA_003222855.1 Acidobacteriota bacterium | reverse complement strand
TCGTAGGCAAAGAGCATCACGCAATTTGCGATCTTGGCTCCCACGCCGGGCAATGCGCATAAGTGTTCTCGAAGCCGGGCATCAGAAAGCCCCGACCATGCTTCCAGATTACATTCACCAGAGCTGACTAACTGCGCAGTCGCGCGCAGGTTTTTGGCGCGATAACCGAGCGCGCATTCGCGTAATTGCTTCTCGGAAGCTCGCGCGATCTGCTGTGCCGGAGGAAAAGTGTGCAGCACACGCCCACCGATTTCTCGTTGATCGCCGAAGCGGTTCCGGAGCGCCGCTGAGATTTGGCGAATGTGGGCCAGCTGTTTCATGGATGAACAGATGAACGTGGCCAGACATTCCCATTTCGGCTGCCGGATGATCCGCAAGCCGCGACAAAAATCGCGCGCAGCAGTCATGATAGGATCGGCCGGGAACGAGGCGCAGATTTCTGCCAACGGATGATCGAGCGCGAAGTAATGCGCAATCGTGGCGTGCGCATCTTTCGCATCGTTTCCCGGGTATCGGCTGGAAGCCGATGCCACTTTTGTGCGCAAGAGCTCGCTTCGCTGCTCCACGTACACAGGTAAATCACCAATGGTTCCCAAAAATCCATTGTCCGCCCTTTGCCAATGAAAGACCTGGCCGGAATCCAGCGTCATCGCTAGATCGAAGTCTGGTGCTGAAATCTCGATCAATTTTTTCATCTGGCACAGACTAACACGGATGAAACACGGATGGCGGACAAGCCAGCGCAAATCTTTATCTGTGTAAATCTGTGTTCATCTGTGGCTAACTATGCGCCGACATGGACGGACGGCTTGTTATCGATAGCGCAGTTCTCCTTCTCTATTTTGTGCTCATCATTTCTATCGGCCTGTACATGGGCCGGAAGGAGGAAAATCTCGCGGACTTCGCGCTCGGGGGCCGCAGAATTCCCTGGTGGGCAGTACTCGCGTCACTGGTGGCTGCCGAAACGAGTGCCGGCACATTTTTCGGAACACCCGGCGAAGGATTTGCGCTGCGCAATTACACCTACTTACAGCTCGCCTTCGGTACGATCATCGGACGCGTTCTCGTCAGCTATATTTTCATCAAACCGTATTACGACTACAAAGTCTATTCGATCTATGAGTATCTCACTGCCCGGTTCGGAGTGCCGACGAAGAACGCGGCTTCGGCGGTTTTCATGATTACGCGTTTGCTTGCGTCCGGGGCGCGGCTGTATGTGGCGGCCATCGCGCTCGCCCTCGCGTACGAAATGATCAGCGGCACTCGTCCAAACCAAACTCAAACTCTCTGGATTTATCTCGGAGCCACAATTGCAATCGTCATTCTCACGGCCATCTACACCACATTCGGCGGCATCAAGGCCGTTATCTGGACCGATTTAATTCAAGCCTCGATTATGATTGGCAGCGCTCTCGTTGCCCTTGGCTTGCTTTACTCGGCCATTCCAGGCGGCTGGCACGAGATCGTGCAACGCCACGGCGCATTTCGGGTTTCAGATCTCATCACAACGGGTCTCGATCCGGCCAAACATGGCTGGGACAAATTGAAGACTATGTTCGAGACGGAGTACACGATCTTTGCCGGCTTAATCGGAGCAGCGTTCATTACGATGGGGACCCACGGCACGGACCAAGACATGGTGCAACGGATGTTAACTGCGCCCGATATTCGCCGCAGCCGGCGCTCCGTCATCTTCTCTGGACTCGCCGATATCCCGCTTGCGTTCACTTTTCTCAGCATCGGCTTACTCCTCTGGGTTTATTATCAAGCCCATCC
>QHXH01000744.1 GCA_003222855.1 Acidobacteriota bacterium | reverse complement strand
GGGTCTGGTCATCAGTCGCAATGCGGTGGATGGCGCGGAAGTGACGCACTTCAAGATCACTGGTATCACCAATGGCATATTGTTCAAGAACGACGGTACGACTCATATCAACAACGCGGACTTCATCACCTTTGCTGACGGTAATGCGGGGTTGAAATTCACGCCTGCGGCCAACCTGTTCAGTCCGTCAACTACTTTCAGTTTCACGGTGCAGGGCGCGATCAGCGCCACGGGCGCGGGTTTGAGTATCGGCACTGCAATCGCGGTGATTACAGTCAACTCTGCCAACGATGCCCCATCCTTTACTAAAGGCCCGGATCAGAGTGTGAGCGAAAACTCGGGCGCGCAGACGGTCAATACCTGGGCGACGAACCTTTCCGCCGGGCCAAGCAATGAGTCAGGTCAGACGCTGACCTTCCAGGTGACGAACAACACCAACTCCGCACTGTTCAGTGCAGGTCCGGCTATCAGTTCGACGGGCGCGCTGACTTATACACCTGCCGCGAACACCTCAGGTACGGCCGTGATCACAGTGGTCTTGAAGGACAATGGCGGAACGGCTAATGGTGGTGTGGACACTTCAACGCCGCAGACTTTCAATATTACCGTCAACGATGGCGGCAAGTTACAGTTCAGCTCGGCCACATACAGCGTTGTCGAAAACGCAGGGAACGCGGTCATTACTATCACGCGAACGGGTGGAACGGCGGGCACTGCCACAGTACAGTTTGCCACGAGTAACGGCACGGCCGTGGCGGGTTCGGATTACACCGCAGTCTCTCAGACCGTTCTCGCTCTTCGAACCGGATGAGACCGTCAATCTCACGCTCAGCAACGCTGGTGGCACAGGCCAGCTTGGCGCTCCGAGCACGGCGGTGTTAACGATTCGGAACGACGATGCTCAGGGCGGGATTATCAGCTTTAGCCAAGCGAACTACAGTGTGAATGAAGATGCGGGTTTCCTAACCATCACGGTCAATCGCAGCGGCGACACTACGGGTGCGGCGACTGTCGATTACGCCACCAGCGATGACAGCGATCCGGCGACAATGGTGTCGTGCGTGCCGCCCAGCGGTGGCATCGCTTCATCGCGCTGCGACTTTACGACCGCGGCCGGTACGCTCAGGTTTGCTGCCGGCGAAACCTCAAAGACCTTTGTGGCGCTGATTAGTCAAGACTCTTACGTCGAAGGGCCTGAGGGCTTCCCCGTAACTTTATCGAACCTGACTGGCGGCGCGGTTTTTGCGGCGCCCTCGACGGCCATCGTGACGATCAATGATGTGGCGCCAGCGTTACCCGGAAATGTGATTGATATCGCGGAAATTTTCGTACGGCAGCACTATCGCGATTTTCTGAATCGCGAAGCCGATCCTTCGGGACTACAGTTCTGGACTAACGAGATCACCTCGTGCGGCGCAAACGCGCTCTGCATCGACGTCAAGCGTCTCAACGTCTCGGCGGCGTTCTTCCTGTCGATCGAGTTCATGGAGACGGGCGGCTTCGCCATCCGCACACAGCGCGCGGCGTTAGGCAAGAAGTCTCAGGATTCCGCGACGCGGATGACGTACCTGCAATTCATGAGTGATGCTCAATTTCTGGGCAACGGGGTGATCATTTTGCAACCCGGCGCCGATGCCAAGCTGAACGCGAACAAGGACGCTTATGCCACTCAGGTAGTCACCTCGACGGCTTTCATGAACGCCTATCAAGCAGGGCTGACGGCGGATCAGTTTGTGACGGCGCTCTTCAACACGGCCGGAATCACTCCGACAGGCGCCGAGCGGACCGCCGCGGTCAACGCATTTGGCGCGGGCGGAACTGCGGGCCGGGTCGCAGCACTGCGCTCGGTGGCCGACTCGAGCTCACTGCGCACGGCCGAGTTCAGCTCGTCGTTCGTGTTGCTGGAATACTTCGGCTACTTGCGGCGCAACCCGGACCCCGCGGGTTACAACTTCTGGCTAAACAAGCTGAACGGATTCAACGGCAACTTCGTCAATGCGGAGATGGTCAAAGCCTTCATCAGCTCCAGCGAATACCGCCGACGCTTCGGGCCGTGAGCCAATTTGAATAGGAGTTGCATTCGAGAGTCATCACCTTTGTCAAGCCGGCCAACAAAGACGCGACAGTAAGATTTGTAGCCGGTAATGTTTGTCGTTCTCGTCTACGTTTCAGTTCCGTACTGGCAAGGTTTCCGGGACTACCATTCGGCTTTGGCGAGATATTTCAAAACGTGTTTGATGGAAGTGACGCAATAGGTGCCGTCGGATTTTTGCACCGGGATGTGACGATAACGGCCCATCGACATTTTGTTCAGGGCGGTGGCGACTGAATCAGTCTCGCGCAAGACTTCAGGGTTCGGGCTCATCAATTCTTTGACGGCGACCGTCGGAGGTGGCGCGGTCTTTCCCGTCAATTTCTTCAGCAGGTCGCGTTCGGTAAAGATGCCGACAAGCTTTCCATCGTTCAGCACCAAAGCGCAACCGAGCCGCGCTTCCTTCATCTGATGCATCACTTCCGTGACGGACGAATCGGGAGAAACAGCGAGAAACTCGCGTTCGAGGTGGCTTAGATCATCTTCCATCACCGAGCGCGCCAAATCGCGTTTACCGCCTTGTGACTCGTCGAGATTGAAGAGCGACGTCATGCACTCTTCACACCGATCGG
>QHXH01000743.1:1515-3225 GCA_003222855.1 Acidobacteriota bacterium | reverse complement strand
TCCTTTGTAAAGAAAATTGTCGATCTAGCGCGCTTTCCCCTCAGTCCGCTTCTTTCGTCCCTCGCGGGACTCGATCTTCATTTCATCACGAAACCCAGCCCCGAAAGCTTTCGGGGCTGGGTTATTGTCGTGGTTGTGCCAGCGCTGCGAAGGAGGATTTTTCATTTGCGGCTTCTAATGGATACTTTCGTTGACATGCAAAACGATGCGACCTTTATGCGCGAGGCGTTGCGGCTCGCCGCAAAAGCGCGCGAAGCGGACGAAGTTCCGGTCGGCGCGGTGGTAGTTCGAGCGGGCAAAATCATCGGACGCGCCTACAACCAGATTGAGTTATTGAAAGACGCAACCGCGCACGCGGAAATGCTGGCCTTGACCCAAGCCGAAGCGGCCGTCGGCGACTGGCGTCTGGTGGACTGTGATCTCTACGTGACCAAGGAGCCGTGTGTGATGTGCGCCGGCGCGCTTATTCACGTGCGCATTCGCCGGCTTGTTTTTGGATGTGCCGATACGCGGAGCGGAGCGGCTGGGAGCGTCATGAATTTGTTGCGGAATCCCGTCTTCAATCATCGTTGTGAGATTACATCAGGTATTCTGCAAGATGAGTGCACGGCGATTCTGCAAGATTTCTTCCGCAAAAAACGCGCGCTCAATCCTGACGGACCGTAACGCGTGCACTCGCAAGATCGAAGATTGCAAAGGGGGAAATGAGGTTGCTTGGGAAATCGCGCTCCAATTTGCGGCGCTGTATCAGCGTCGGAAATTTCCCGCGGTCACAAGACCGCCGCTACAGCGATTGTCGGATGTCGTACCACGCAAAATAAGTAAAATAAAGCTCGACACCGTTTGGCCTAATTGCTAAAATCACCTCTCGATTCTCCTTATCCGTGTTTCCAAAAATCTTCGACCGGCGTCAAAATCCCGTGGGTTGGGTTTTTGGCCGGAATCCTAGTGCTCACGCAAGATCTTTTTTGAAGATTTTTAGAGAACTTCGAGAACTTCGACCCGCAAATCCCGGAGAAGGATAGTGAGATGAAGCAGGGACATGGGACTGAAGGCCAATTACGGCCGGAGGCTGGTCCGCGATCTCCAAGTCTTCCAAGAGCTGACTAAAAATGAAGCCAAAAAACAGAGTGCTGTTAATGGCGGTAATATTTGCGCTCTTCACATCCGGCAAGGAGGCGTTTGGCCAGCTCGACCCGATTTTCCATCCGCCGTTCTTTGCCGTGCCGTCTTTGCCGGCGCGCGCGCAGCTACTGCCAGATGGCAAGTATCTGCTCTTTTTCAACATTGATACCCTCACTGATCAACCGACTGGACCGCTTATAAGATTCTTGCCGGATGGTACCCTGGATACGTCGTTCAATTTTACTCGGGATTACAGCTTCGCTGGGCCACCAGCGCCGACATCCGGCGGCAAGTTGGTTATTTCAGCATCGCAAACTGTTTACGGATTTTCAGATGGCACCGAGGCAATTCTCCGCCTGAACGCGGATGGATCGATTGATTCGAGCTTCAATCCCGCGGCAAAGGCCTTGGGCAATGTTAGGGCAATTGCCTTTCAGCCGGACGGGAAAATTCTGGTCGTGGGCTTTTTCACCCAATTTGCTGGCCAGAATCGTCCAGGCATTGTCCGGCTCTTAGCCGATGGTACACTCGATACGAGTTTTGCGCCTGTCTCGATCCAAGGAGGTTCGATTGGCCCCGGCGTTT
>QHXH01000743.1:558-1430 GCA_003222855.1 Acidobacteriota bacterium | reverse complement strand
CGCACGGTTGAATTCCGATGGCACGCTCGATGCCGCGTTCAACGCTTCTGGTTACGCGCGAAATAATAACGCCCCAATTCGCGGAATAGTTGTCCAGAGCGATGGAAAAGTAGTTATCGGTGGAAGACTTTTAATAAACGGAACTAGTGGTATCCCACTGGCCCGCTTGAATTCAGATGGCAGCTTAGATTCAAGTTTTGTTTATGCGTCGGGTTTTTTTGGTGGCGCCGGAAGAGTCAGGGACTTAGTGCAACAACCGGATGGGAGAATGCTAGTCGCATCGCGCCACATTGGCCGGTTTAATGCCGACGGATCAATCGATGGCAGTTTCCACCAGCCTGTTCTGCTCGTTTATAGAAGTAACAGCAACCCAGATATCATCCCAGAGGCATTTACGGTCAATCTGCAGTCTGACGGCCATATTTTAATCGGTGGTGACTTTACTGATATTGATGATGCGCCGCCCAACCCGCCCGGGCCCGCGCTGTTTGGTGTGGCGCGTCTGAATTCGGACGGCACCGTTGATAATACTCTTACCACGACACACAAAACGGGTTTCGACGTAAGTCCCAGCAGCTTCGCCCGCCAGGCCGATGGAAGAACCCTGATCGCCTTTGTTGATATCGGTTTCACTTTCGGCGATCCCGCGATCCATCACAACTATGGGCGGCTGTTGCCAGATGGCTCGCTCGACACTAGTTTCGATCCGCTCGCATCGCTTCCGAATGGCCCCGCGACCGCGCGGGGCTTTACTACCCTTCCTAATGGAAACATTTTTGGTTGGGGAACCAACGACCAGACCGGCAACTTTGGTTATAACGTCTTGTTACCTGACGGAACGGTGGCGGATCCGAACTACCACTCTGATCCCA
>QHXH01000743.1:0-522 GCA_003222855.1 Acidobacteriota bacterium | reverse complement strand
CAGGTGCTTGTCCTTAACTCAGGCAGCGCAAGTGGTTTTAACGACTTTCAGTCGAATGTGCAGAACGTAGTTAATAATACCGAGTTGCAGCGGGTCAATTCCAACGGATCGCTCGACTCGTCATTCGTTCACGATCCGAGCATCCTGGCGAACACAGTGCAGCGCGACCAGAGCGGCAATATTCAAACGATCGCATGTGGAAGCGCGGTCTTAGCTCTGTTCGGCGAAGGCAAGATTTTGTTCGCTTACCTGGCAACGGACAGCACCTATCGTCTGGTGCGGCTAAATCCAAATGGTTCGCTGGATTCGACATTTCAAGCCGGGTCGGTTCCCGCAAGCACGATCAGCTCGTCGGTTTTGATCCATGATCCGCAAACTAATACTGATGTTGTAGTTCCGGTGCTTTTGTCCAACGGCGTGCCTGGTTTTAGCGACGCGCAATTGGTTGGGGGAAACCAGATCGTCGTGGTTGGTCAATTTGCCATTTACGCCGGCGTGCCAGCGCATGGCATCGTTCGACTG
>QHXH01000742.1 GCA_003222855.1 Acidobacteriota bacterium | reverse complement strand
GTTGGAATCGGCAATGTATGTCCCGTTCTTCACCAGATACATCATTCTGCTAGTGTAGTAGATGATTGAGTAGGAAACGGTGCCAAAAGTCTGGACCTTATTCGCAATAAGACTTTCCCCGCCATTTGTCAGCCAAACGTTGTGATGGCTAGCGGCGGCTGGAGTCGCGGTTACTTTTACAATGTCGTCCTCTACGTTAAACATAGGCGACACGAGGTGTAACCCTGGAGTAAGGAGGGTAGGGTCTCCTTTGACCATGATTGGACCGTTACCGCTGGGGTCCTTCCAAACATATTGCGGACCGAGCAGGACGTCTTGGAACGAAACCCCGGCAGCCATCGGCGCGGAAGTGCCCGACGGAGTAGAACTGACGATGCTGGTCGTATTCGACGGTGCGAGTGAGTCTGCGTTGGCGGTGCGCAATTGCGGCACAGAAATCGAAGCGTGGATGTCCCGGGTCAGCCGGATGATACCCTCGCGCGCTTCCTCGTGCGCGGAGTTAACAGCCGTGTTCTTCGCGTACAGCACTACCCCTGATCTCAACACTTCTATGAACACGATTCCGAGAATCGCCATGATCATAGTGGCTACGACCATTTCCGCGGCGGTAAAGCCGCCTTGCTTGAGCGTGGTTCGAGGTAGATTTTTCATCGGTCGGCTGTGCGCATTGTGTCCATCGACACGCTGTAATTTGTGTTGCGATAGGTATAACTCACCGTCACAGTGGCGCGGCGAATATTGAGATTCGCAGTCGTGCCGGCAAAGTTCATCGTGCTGCCGGTATCGGTAATAGTTGTAGTCATGGTCCCGGTCACGACGACGCTGCCGCTGACTGGGTCCTCATAAATGAAGATGTTTGGAGTAGTCGTGGTGCCGAGAGCGAGAGCACTAGGAATATTGTTGTTCGTGACGTCGAACGGCTCCACGGAAAGGATGAGATCGATCTGGTTTTGCGCGGCCGTCTGGGCTTCGCTGTAAAGGCGCGAGCTGACCGCGTAGGTATTCAGCGAATTGAATCCAACGTAGGCACCGGCGCCCATCGTGCCGATGACCGTTCCGGCCAAGTTTCATAACGAGCGTTTAAATAGCAGTTGCGGTGCCTTCGGAGCGCTACACCGGCGCGATTCGGTTGTAGCGGAACCCGCTACATTTCCGAGGCGGCGTTATTTCAAACCGACGCTTGTTGCCCCTGGCTGACCCACCTGATTGCCTCGTGACAGAGCTGGCTGGAGTTCTCCAAATGCAACTTGGTCTTAATTCGAGCCCGATAAGTATCGACCGTACTGACGCCGAGGTGGAGATAATTGCTGATCTCGCGGGTGCTGCGGCCGTGCCCGATCAATTCGAAGACTTCCAGTTCTCGGTCGGTCAATTGGGCCACGCCGTTGTCGTTCTTTCTTCCAACCGCGACGCTCTCGAGGATGCGCGAAGCGATTCGCGCCGGCAGATAGATTTCGCCACGCAGCACGGCATAAATCGCGGTCATCACTTCTTTGGAAACCTCGTTCTTGGTGATGTAACCGCGTGCCCCGGCTTTGAGGACGCGCTCTGCATAAAGTGATTCGTCGTGCATCGAGAGAACCAGCACCGGAATTTCGAGCTCCTTGGCCTTGAGGTTTTTGATCAGCTCGATTCCACTCGGACCTTTGAGGGTAAGATCGACAATCGCGATGTCGGGCTTCTTCGATTCGATCAACCGTAAAGCATCGTGAATGTTGTCCGCTTCGCCGCAGACTGTCATCGTTGCTTCTTTGTTGATCAGCTGGGCCAGTTGCTCGCGGAACATCGGATGATCCTCCACCAGCACGACACGGAATGTTTGAGTATTCATCGGTCCACTCCAGTTGGAATCGTGCACGAGACGATTGTTCCGTGCTTGGCGCCGGATTCGATGGCTAGCTCGCCCTCCATTAGGTTCGCTCGATAGCGCATGATGCTAATGCCCATGCCGTTCGCGTTTCCGTTTTTGGAAAAACCGATTCCATCATCGGCAATGCTCAAAGTTGTCGCGCTGGTATTGGCGCTAAGTCGGATGTCGATCTTGTGCGCTTTGCCGTGCTTGGTTGCATTGTTGATTGCCTCCTGTGCGATCCGATAAAGGTGCGTTGCCTTTCCGTTCAGGCTGGCGTCGGTGTCTCCGGCGGATGCAAACGTGCATTTCACGGGAAGCAATCGGCTGGTGGAAGCTGCAAGTTCTTTAAGGGCTGCCGGCAATCCCGCGTCATCCAGTTGAACCGGGACCAGCCCATGTGAGAGATCGCGCGCTTGTTTGACCGAGTCGCTTAACAGTTTCTCGATCTCGCTCGCGCTCGTGGCAAGCTTGTCCAGGCCTTGTTCTTTGAGATCGATTTTGAGCGAACTAGCCGCGCAACCGATCGCCGCCAGAAATTGGCAGAGCCCATCATGAAGATCGCGTCCAATTCGTTGCTGTTCGTATTCGCTCACCTCGATGATTTGTTTCTCGAGCTTTTGAGTATGCTCGAGCAATGAGATGCGTGCGCTCGAAGTGCGCTGTCGTTCTCGCATGGCGATGCCGGCGAGGCCAACGATAAGGAAGAAA
>QHXH01000741.1:2866-3063 GCA_003222855.1 Acidobacteriota bacterium | reverse complement strand
TGCGACTGTGTAAACGCCCGCAGGTAACGCCGCGGCGCTGTAATCTCCCTCCGTTGAAGCGACGATACTGCGAGTGAGACCATTATCGCGATTTGTGATGATGACGCGCGCCCCAGCCACGCGCGCGCCGTTCCGGTCAGTAACAACTCCGGCAATCGTTCCAGTTGGTGATTGAGCATGGACCAAGCCGACCGCCA
>QHXH01000741.1:0-2720 GCA_003222855.1 Acidobacteriota bacterium | reverse complement strand
AACCGGGTGGAAGAGCTGGGCTATCAACCGCAATCTCTTAACGAGGGAACCAATGAGAACGCGCCGCCCCAACCGGTTGAAACCCGGTGAGAATGAGAGGCACTCGTAACTAAGTTTTCATAAACCTCTCAGGCGGCAGATTCATTCGTCGCACCAAATCCGCGAAACGCGGGTCCGAATGCAAAGGATCAAACATTGGCCGGCTCGGGAAATGCTGTAGAACCGGCGCGTGCTCTTCATAAGCCTTGTTCAAGTACTCAAAGGCTCGATCCTTATCGCCGAGGCCGGTGTAAATGATCGCAAAGTTGTACGGAGAGATGTAACCCTTCTTCGCCAGCTCGTTCTGCTCGTTGAGTATCTTCAGCGCTTCATCGCGTTTGCCTGCTGCGGCGTAGGCATATGCCAAAATGGGATAGCTATCCCATCGTTCCGGCTCCTTATCCCTCGCGATAACCTTCTGCATCTCAGTGATGGCTTCCTGATACATACCCTTTCCGATATAAGCTTCAGCGAGTTGAAAGTTACCGCGATCAGGTTTGCCCTCTTTCGCCTTAACGTACATCTCAATAGCTCTGTCGTACTGGCGCTGGTGCAGATAAGAATATGCGGCGCCTGCGATACCTGTGCTATCAAGCTCTTTCGCTCGCTTCATGTACGGAATGGCTTCCTCCGGTCGTCCATCGTGTACCAGAAAAGTTCCATACAAGCCAAGAACAAAGGCGGAGTTTGGATTCAGTTCCAGGGCGCGTCTGAATTCTTTCTCAGCGCCCGTCCAGTCCCAACTAAGAGCCTCCTTCACGAGCCCCAACGAGGCATGAGCCTCAGCCAATGAGTCGTCTAGCTCGACTGCCTTGAGCGCCGCCCACTCAGTCTTCTGTCGAGATTCTTTCGGCAGCCAGAAACCCCTCATTCCCAAACTGTAATAAGCCCTAGATAACCCCGCATAGGCAAGTGCGTAGTTCTGATCTATCTTGATTGCCTGCTCGAAGAAATCGATGCTCTTGTCAAATCCCTCTTTGCCCTTCCCGCGGACATAATAATTGCCCAAGATGTAAAGCTCGTATGCTTTAGTGTTCTCGGTATAGTGTTTGGCGACTTGCTGCTGCTGCGCGCCGGTGAGCCGCAGCCGCAACTTCTCAGAAATCTGCTGGGCGATTTCGCTCTGCACCGCGATGATGTCCGATCGTTTGCGGTTATATTGGTCGCCCCACAGACGATGATTGTCGCGCACGTCCACCAACTCAGTGCTGATGGAGAGATCGTCTCCGTGCTGAGTGAAGCTGCCGATGAGCACTGCGCCAACTTGCAGCTCGCGCCCGACAGCCTGTGCTTCGGCCTGCTTTCCCTTGTAGCGCAAGACCGAGTTAAGCGACATCACTCTCAAGCTGGGCAGTTGCGTAAGATTGTTGATGATGCTGTCGCTGATTCCTTCCGAAAGATAATCTTTATTCGGATCGTTGTCGACGTTTACAAACGGCAAGACCGCAACCGAATCTATCGCATCGCCGCCGGCGCGGTTGGCGAAGTAGGAGAAATACGCGATAGTCGTGGCAATCAAGACCACCGCCGCCAAAGCAAATGACACACTTAGTCTGTGACGCGTGATCTCGCCGACCATGTATTCAGCGCTCGATGTCGGACGCGCCTTCACAACATGGGTTGAGGCTGTCATTCGAGGACTTCCGCTGGCAATTTCTTTCGGTACCCCGGTGGCAAACTCGCCCTCTCGCGCAGCATTCAGCTCGCGCGCTACTTGCTCCATGGTTTGATAACGCCCTTCGGCGTCCGGCTGCTGGTGCAGGATCGCTCCGATAGTTTCAGCGTCGCTGTCGCGCGCGAAAGCTTGCCGGCCGCTCAACATCTCATACAGCACAACGCCAAAACTGAATATGTCGCTACGTACATCAACAGAAGCCCCACGCAGTTGTTCGGGCGACATGTACGGCACGGTTCCCAGGATCATGCCCGGCACTGTCAGGACGCGCCTGGTTTCGGCTTCATCCGGTCCGACTAAATTGGTGCTGGCGGTTTTCGCCAGACCGAAATCAAGGACTTTGACCTGGCCGCGGCCAGTGAGCATGATGTTTGCAGGCTTGATATCACGGTGAATGATGTTGTGCGCGTGCGCTTCGGCGAGCGCGTCGGCAACCTGCACGGCAACGTTCAGCGAGTCGTCGAGCGAAAATCGCAGTCTCGAGATGCGCGCTTCAAGCGTTTCCCCTTCAAT
The DNA here is from genome assembly GCA_003222855.1 of Acidobacteriota bacterium. Lineage (GTDB taxonomy): Bacteria > Acidobacteriota > Blastocatellia > Pyrinomonadales > Pyrinomonadaceae > UBA11740. The sequence goes on along the minus strand of QHXH01000741.1, from coordinate 493 downwards.
GTACTGCATGGCGATGTAGCTTCGGTCACTCTCTTCATCAACTTCATAAATGGCGCAGATGTTCGGATGATCGAGCGCCGCTGCCGCTTGAGCTTCGCGCAATAAACGTCTGCGAGCCTCTTCATCGCCACTATTGGCCGTGGGCAATACTTTGAGCGCGACTTTGCGTTTTAGTTTCTTATCTTCAGCGAGATACACTTTGCCCATGCCGCCTTCGCCTAGTACGGAACAAATCTCGTAATGACTTAAGGTCTGTCCCGGTTTGAACTCCTGGCCGTCCGTCAGCATTTCCGCGGTGGCTACATAAGCAGGCGAATCAATAAAGTGCTCTTCCTCTTCGTGGGCCACGATTAGAGACTCGACTTCCTGGAGCAAGGATTTGTTTCCTGAGCACGCCTCATCCAGAAAGAAGGAACGGTCGCGAGGCTCTCGCTCCAGCACGGCGTGAAAAAGGTCTTGGACCTGTTGCAAGTGTTCGGTTGCCATGATGTCA
>QHXH01000132.1 GCA_003222855.1 Acidobacteriota bacterium | reverse complement strand
GCAGAGGATGCAGAGAGCAACTTTAGGCGCGCCCTTTTGTGGTACGCTTTCGGTATGGCGGGTCGACCGGTAACGTCATCCTCGCAATCACCCCAATCACCCCAATCACCATTGGGCCGCAGGCTGTGGTGGCTGATCGCCGGCCGGGCCGCGGCTGCAGTCCTCCTCTTATTAATGGCCGCAGCGTGGAAATGGAATTCACAAACCAATTCGATCAATTCGTCCAGAGCGGTCACGCCCCTGATGCTGAGCGTCGCCGGATTGACGCTTGCTTATTGCATTGCGCGTTTGGCCTGGAAGAATTTCCTGGCACAGGCCCGGCTCCAGATTCTTTTCGACGTGTTGCTGGTGACATGGCTCGTCTGGATCAGCGGTAATGTCAGCTCGCCGTATGCTGCGCTGTATATCGTAATCATTTCGGTGGCCGGTTTCTTTCTGGGCACGCGCGGCGCTTTGATTACTTCCATTGGCAGTGCGGTCGCATTCAACGCTTGCGTGCTTTACACGATGATCTATCACGGCGCAAACAGCGAGACGCTTGCGACTACGATTCAAGCCGTCGGTTTGTCAGATATTTCGTTCCTGGTTGTTGGTCTGCTCGCAGCGAAACTCGCGCATAGTCAAACCACCTCCGACGTGCAGTTGGCGGCCGCGACTCGATCGTTAGCGGACTTGCGCGCTTTGCATGAGCGGATCGTTGAATCAATTCGATCGGGAGTGATTACGACGGATCTGCAGGGGCGCATCTATACTTTCAATGCTGCCGCGGAAGAAATCACCGGCTACAGACTGTCCGAAGTGCGCGGCGAGGACGCGTCCATGTTTTTTGGCGACATGTCGCGGCAGATTACTGATTCCATGAACGCCGCGGCCACCGGAAAAGTCAGCCCGCGTTTTCAGGCGGATTGTTTGACTCCCAATGGATTGGCGCTCAGGCTTGGTTTCACGATCGCGCCGCTGTTCGCCGAGGCAGGAGAAACGAGCGGCATGGTGATCACTTTTCAGGATCTTACAACCGTGCGCGCGCTCGAAGAAACCTCGCGCCGTCAGGATCGAATGGCCGCGGTGGGCCGCATGGCCGCGTCGATCGCTCATGAAATCAGAAATCCGCTCGCGGCGATGCGCGGCTCGATTCAAATGCTGCGAGCCGAGATGGATGGCGACACAGAACAAGCGCAGTTGATGGAAATCATTCTGCGCGAATCTGATCGTCTGAATAAAATTGTTGCCGACTATTTGAATTATGCGCGACCGCGCCCGGCCGAGTTGAAGAACGTCAATATCAGCGCTGTGATAAGCGATACGTTCAAGTTGCTGCGGAACAGCGACGAGTTAATCGATGGACATTCATTGGAGGAGGACTTACCCGATCGGCCGCCGATCATTTCGGGTGATCCGGAACAGTTGAAACAGGTATGCTGGAACATCGCGCGCAATGCTTTGAAAGCGATGCCGGACGGCGGCACTTTGCGTGTTTCGCTGCAGGAAGGCGCTGATAATCGTTTACGACTGATATTCGCTGACGACGGCTGCGGCATGACACCCGAGCAGGTCGAACAGCTGTTTGAGCCCTTCACTTCGACGACGGGAGGCACGGGTTTAGGGCTTTCAATCGTATATCAAATTATTCGCGACCATAATGGTACAATCAACGTGCGGAGCCGGCAGGGAGAAGGAACCGTGATTACGGTTGAACTGCCTGTCAGTAGTTAGAACTAACTATTTGACATTTGTCATTGGACATTTGTCATTTGTTATCGTGGAACTAAGTTGAACTCGGGAGGAACCGCCAGATGCGACAAGGAACAGCAACCGCACTTGAAACCGAATCGCAGGCTGATACATTGGAAGAAAGGTTGATTGATTTCGCTGTTCGAATCATAAAACTATCAGCTAGTTTGCCGCAGACATCGGCAGGACGGCACATTTCTGGGCAGATCTTACGATCGGGAACCTCACCTGCGCCTAATTACGGTGAAGCAAGAGGTGCAGAAAGTCACGCGGATTTTGTCCACAAACTTCGGATCGTCCTCAAAGAACTAAATGAAACATCGATTTGGTTGCGTATCATAGAGCGTAGTGAGCTGATCAAGAGTCAATTGCTTTCAGATATTATTCAAGAGACGGGCGAGTTGTGCCGAATCTTCGCCACCTCGCTGAGAACCGCAAAAGCTCGGAAGGGAATTTACAAATGACAAATGTCAAATGACAAATGTCAAATAGTTTTTTGAGTCAATGGCTAATCTCTTAATCGTCGATGACGAACTCAGCATGCGTCAGTTCCTGACGCATCTGTTTCAGCGTGACGGTCACTCGATCCGCGTCGCGGAGAATGGCCGCAAGGCCATGGCGGTGCTCCGTGAGCAGCCCGCCGACGTGATTATTTCCGACGTGAAGATGCCGGACATGGGCGGCATCGACCTGTTGCGGGCGGCGCGTGAGCTGCAACCGGACGTCGAAGTGATCATGATGACGGCGTTCGCCAACGAGCAGACAGCCCACGAAGCGTTCCTGCTCGGCGCCTTCGATTTTGTTCACAAGCCTTTCGACAACAACCTGCTGAAAGAAAAAGTCGCACGCGCGCTGCAAAAGATTTCGATCGTTCGCGAAAAACAGGCGCTGCAATTTGAGAACGAAGCGCTGATCAAAGGACAACGCGCCCGCGGGCAACTGGGAAATATCGTTGGCCGATCGGATCGAATGCAATCGGTCTATCAGATGATCGAGACCGTAGCCCAGGTGCAATCGACGGTGCTGATCATGGGAGAATCAGGCACGGGTAAAGAACTAGTCGCACGCGCGATTCACGATCTCAGTCCCCGGGCGCAGAAACCTTTCGTATCGATTAACTGCGGCGCGTTCACCGAGACGCTCCTGGAATCTGAATTGTTTGGGTACGTGAAAGGTTCGTTCACGGGCGCCACCACCAACCGCAAAGGCTTGTTTGAAGCCGCCGAGCAGGGGACGATCTTTCTTGATGAGATCGGCGAAATGTCACCCGCGATGCAGGTGAAACTCTTGCGCGTGTTGCAGGAGAGAAAAGTGCGACCCGTCGGCGCTCACGAAGAAACGGAAATCAACACGCGTGTCATCGCTGCGACCAACCGCGCTCTCTCGGCGATGGTCAAGGATGGAAGCTTCCGCGAGGATTTGTTTTATCGAATTTCAGTAATTCCAATGGAGTTGCCGCCGCTGCGCGAACGCGGCTCGGACATAACGGAACTTGCCGAGTACTTCATCGGAAAATATTGCGCGGAAACAGGGCGGACGATCGCCATCAGCGGCCCGGCGATGCGTTTGTTGGAAGCGTATTCATGGCCCGGTAATGTGCGTGAACTCGAGCACACAATCGAACGCGCGGTGGCCCTCGAGCGCACCGAGTTGATTCAGCCTGAGCGGCTGCCGGAGCAAATTACAAATTACAGTCAGACACGGATTAGTTCTGAACTGCAACTGCCGAATGAAGGCATCAACCTGACCGCACATCTCGATCAGCTTGAGAAGACTTATGTGCTGGAAGCGTTGAAGCGGACGGAAGGGAACCAGACGAACGCCGCGGATTTGTTGAAGATATCCGTGCGTTCGCTGCGACATCTTTTGGATAAGCATGGCATTCGCGGACTTACCGCGCAGATGCGTGACGAACGTCGTATTGGAGATACGACTCCGCGCCGGCGTTCCACCGATCCTTACCCGCGCTGTCGCGAGGAAGATCTTGAAGATCAAACCGAGGACGCCGGCCACGCCGCGAGCGCCGGAGAAGGATCTTAACTGACGCTTTTGTGAGCGACAGCCGCAAGCTTCAAATTATCTCTTTTTGTTTTCCAAAATCGCTCTTAATAAGCAACGCCTGAGCATTCGCGCGTCACTCTTTCAAGAGCCGCTCGGCTTCCGCTTCGCGCGCGGCTTTGTCGGTCGGGAGCTTCGCTTGCGGAGGATTCCCGCCCTTCGGTTGAGCGGCAACAGACAGGCAACCGGCAGTAATATAAATGAGAACGAGAAGAGGGCAACGGGCGTGAGTTTCTCCAGGAGAAGAAGTGCGCCGGGGCCGGCGACATTCCAGCCTGAGTTTGCTGAGTTAAGAAGAGGAAACGCCAGTCTAACTCCAGCAAGGGATCAGTTTTTCTTTTCGTCGAGGACTGACCGCGCGATCGCAATGGTTGCGCTCGCGCGCGGAGCTTCGCGTTGAAAACCGCGTGTCAGCTCGACCGTGCGGTTGTAATCTTCTTTCGCTAACTCAGTGAAGATGCCCGCGACATTGAATTCGGCGACGCTGGAACTCCTGATCGAAGACATCCCCTTCGACTGCATAGTGATTCTGATTAGACCGTCCTCCCCGGTGAATCCGTCCGACGAATTAGCGGCCTTGATCGCCTCGTAAACTGCGTCCCAACTCCGGGCACGATCCAGCGGCAGCAGCGCGTTGGCGATCCCCATCATGGCGCGGGGCCGATCGGGATCGAGCTCTTCAATGCGACGCGCTTCAGCCGTGGCTTCTTCAATCGCTGCCAAAGATTTTTCGCGATCAGTTTTTACGAGGAGCTTGGCTGCCTGCAAAAACGCCCATGACTTTTGAAAGTGGGTCAGCTCTCCGTCTTTTGCCAACTGAAAAATCTGGTCGACATCCTTCTTATCAATTGCGCGCATGACCAGCGACGTGTCAATAAAGCTGGTGGCCTGTTTGCGCAGATCGCTATCATCGATCTTGGCGACAAAATCGCGCGCGCGAATGTCGCCCTTCTCAACATAAAGGCGCGCCATCTGAAGATAGAGCGCGTCGCGCTCTTCAGAGGTCTTTGCGCGATCGATCCGATCCTGGAGAATCTTTTCGCGATCATCCAGTGTTTGTGGCGGGCGAATTCCTTCACGCAGCGAGTTGTCGTCGCGTTGACGTGCGTCCTCAGGGACCGCCTGGGCCAATGCGTCCGCTTGCGCGTGAATCGCCTCAGCTAATTCACGCGGAGCAAATTGATCGAACAATGGCTGAAGCCGCTTCAACATTAGATACTTTCCCTGCACACCCGCGGAAGTTTGATCCTGTCCGGGGGGCGCCAACGGTCGCAGCAGAATATCGCCAGCTGTGCGAAAGAATGCGTCACGTAATTGAGCCGGCACGTTTGGGGGCAAGTTCTCACGTGATGTTGAACTGGTCGAATTGCCGCCATTGTTGGTGAAAGTAACGAACATGTGCGGCGTGAAGATGTATGAAGACAAAAACGAAACCGTGTTCGCGTCTGACAGCAAATCTGCATCAGCCTTCGCAAGAAACGCCGAGTAGCGCAGATCCGCGGCAGCAGCGTCTTTGTCACGCAGGTATGAAAGAAAATCCAGGCCCTCACGAGTGATGTTCGTCAAAGCCGGATCAGCAAACTGAAGCGCGCGCGCCACGTCGGTATCAAGTAACTGGCGCGCCAAACTCAGACGTTGAGCCGCTGCTTCGGGTGCATCGAGCGGATTGTTTCGCGCGCGGTCAGCGCTATCGCTCGCTTCCTGCTGCTGTTCAATTCGCAGCTTGCCCAGGAACTCCTCGCCCAGCGCGCGATCTCGCCTGGCCGCCAGCCTTAGCACTTCGCCGCGGATGTTGGGCGCGCCCATGACGCTCACGCTGCCACCGCCATTGCGCGCCTTTTGTTGTTTGATATCTTCCTCGACCTTTCGTTGGCCTTCCTGATCGACAATCTCCGCGGACTCCCAGGCTTTGCGAAAAAGAGAGCGCGCGCGATCCGGATCGGCTGACCATAAAACATCGGCGATGCGCGCCTGCGTCCTCGCCCTCAACGTCTGATCGTTGAAGCGCACCGCGTCGGCAGCCAGACTGATGAGTAACGACTGCGCATTCTCGCGCCGCTCTTTCATTACGCGCTCAGCCTCGGCGTCCTTCGCCGGCTTGGTGGTGTTGGTTACGTTCCTGGCCGCGGGCTTATTCGGTTCGGAAGGTTGTGCGATGGCCGCCGCGGAAAAAGCGAACACGCAAACCAGAGCAAGCAGGCTATGACGAAACATAAGATCTCCTGGTGACGTGGACCGAAATACAGTGGGCGTGATAGGAAAAACGCGCGAGGAATCGATTTGGTTCCAGAAAGTTGGAACGCAGGCAACTTGCCGGCGGTTTGGATCTGAGCTTTTATTTCGTGTGATTTAGTGGTCGGCTCCTTTAAAGCAGCAGGGCAACCACTAAGTCACACGAAAGTGGCGTTGCGATTACCACCGTACTTTGATTCACACTGCGATTACTTCGAGCTCAGGATCGATCTGTTCCTTCAGCATGCTTTCGATCGCCATCAAGGTTCCCGTGAGCGAACTGGGACAAGTGCCGCAGGCGCCCTGATAACGAATCTTCAAAGTGTGATCAGTGAGGTCGAGGATTTCCAGGTAACCTCCATCACCCATCAGATACGGCCGCACCTTTTCATCCAGTATTTCGTTGATGCGCAGCAGGCGCGGATCGTCGCTGGTTACTGCCGCGATGGCTCCGCCGACTGCCGCAGTTCCTCCATTAACCGCTGCCGCTGCCGCTGATTGCGCGGCGCGAATTGGAACTGCTAACGCCGGCAGCAGATCATCCCAATCGGCCGCGTCTTCCTTCTCAACCGTGATCATGTTGTCCATGTAGAAGACGGACGCCACGCTACCTACCTCAAACAAGGAACGCGCGAGCGAATCGCTTTGCGCTTGATCATTCGATCCGAATTGGCGCGCGACGCCGCAATGTCGCTAATTTTTGGCATTGTCGTCTTACGTAATACGGCTTTCTAAATTGTTACGCATAGTATAGCTGGTTCGATGAATGATCACGAATTGATTAGTGCCGCGAGTAGTGGCCTAATTTGAAATTCTCTGCGCCCCCCTCTGCGTTCTCTGCGCCTCTGCGGTTAGTGTTTTCAAACCTAATTCACCGCAGAGACGCTGAGGTCGCGGAGAATACGCAGAGAAAAACCGAAATTAGGGCGCCACTGGGCCGCGAGCTATTTGCGGATCCTGCCTTTGCGTCTTTGCGTGAAATGACTATTCGCTTAGGACCCTTCACGCAAAGGTGCAAAGCCCGCAAAGAAAAATCGCTAAGCAAAGATACCACCCTGCCAGGTCACTAGTCTCAGAATTGCAGGCGGCGTTGGCGACTTTAACCGGGTATTCTCTAATAATGAACGGCCAAACTTGTTGATACTCTAATACTTGTGAAATTTAG
>QHXH01000730.1 GCA_003222855.1 Acidobacteriota bacterium | reverse complement strand
TCGGAAATTGGCATTGGAAACGGGCAATGATCACATGGAAATATTAATTAAGGACATTCGCTTCGGTGTCAGGAGCTTGCTGGCGCGTCCTGGCTTCACCGTCCTCGCTGTGTTTACCCTGGCGCTTGGCATCGGAGCTTGTACCGCGATCTTCAGCGTCGTTGACGGGGTCTTGTTGCGGCCCTTGCCATATCCGCATCCGGAAGAGATCGTGCAGCTTCGTGAAATCAACTCGGCGGGTAGGCAAATTTCATTTGCCGAGCCCAATTTTCGCGATGTCCGCAGCCGCAGCCGCACGTTCGAGGCCGTGGCCCAGTACAACGGTGCGTTAACGACGGTCACCGGTGGGAGTGAACCGGTCCGCGCTGCCGTCATTGTAGTCTCATCTGATTTCTTTCGGGTGCTCGGCAGCCAGCCGGTCGCTGGTCGCGCTTTTCTCCCGGATGAAAGCAAACCAGGCGGCGCCCCGGCAGCTGTTGTCAGTTATGGCTTCTGGCAACGACTGTTAGGAGGAAAACCAGACCTGGCCGGAACAACTCTACGGTTGATGGACCAGACGGTCACTGTCGTTGGTGTAATGCCAGCCGGTTTTGCCTTCCCTCAGAACGCAGAGGTTTGGATTCCCCGAGAGTTATTTCCACAGGAAATCTCGCGCTCGGCTCACAACTGGAGCGTCGTTGCCCGGCTGCGTCCCACCATCAAAACCGAAACAGCGGACGCCGAAGTGAGTTCGATCGCGAAACAGCTGAAACAGGAATACGGCAAGGACATGGATGCGGTGAATTTCAGCGTGGTGCCGCAGCAGGAATATATGGTGGGGAACGTTCGCCGCGCGCTGATAATGATTTTCGTGGCGGTCGGGTTCTTGTTAGCCGTGGCTTGTGCAAACGTCGCAAATCTGTTGTTGGCCCAGATGACGGCGCGACAGCGAGAGTTTGTGGTGCGCTCGGCGCTGGGAGCGACCCGTTTGCGCCTGGCGCGGCAGTTCATCACGGAGAATCTGCTCCTGGCTCTTGCGGCCGGTGCCCTAGGAGTCCTGCTCTCGTTTTGGGGAGTTAACCTGCTACTCGGCTTGAATCAGCGAAGCCTGCCTCGCATGAGTGAGATCGGAGTAAGTGGGAGAGCGATCGCTTTCACTCTGGGCCTTTCATTGTTGATTGCGGCAGTGCTCGGAGTTGTGCCGCTCCTTCGTTTTTCAACCAGAGATCTGGAAACCAGTCTAAGAGAAACTGGAAGCGGCGCGCGCGGATACGCGGGCCGGCATATGCGAAGTCTGTTGGTGGTAGCGCAGACGGCCTTGACGCTGATCTTGCTGGTGGGCGCGGGATTGTTGGGAAAAAGCTTCTATCGCCTGCTGCGAATTGATCCCGGTTTTCGTACGGAGAGCGCCGTGGTAATGGAGTTATCTCTCCCTAACCCGCGCATGGACGAGCAGCGTTACCAACAGTTCATGCAGTCGTACAAGCGGTTGCTGGAACAAGGGGTCGCTCCTGACACCGGCGTTCAGCTCAGCGCGGAAGAAGAACGACAAAAACTTTTTCAAAAGCAGTTGCTCGAGCGTTTGAGCGCGACTCCCGGCGTCGACGCAGTTGGAAGCATAAACAGTCTGCCATAGAAGGGACACGCGGAATATCGTCTAGCCAGCTCGGGTTATTTTGCCGCCATGAGGATCCCATTGCTGCGCGGTCGGACTTTCGATTCGAGCGACCAGCCGAACTCGCCTAATGCGGCAGTTGTCAGCCAGTCAATCGCGCGGAAGTATTGGCCGAACGAAGATCCGATTGGTCAAACAATTCAGTTCGGAAACATGGATGGGGATTTGCGCCTGCTGCACGTCGTCGGGGTGGTGGGTGACGTGCACGATTACGGGGTCGATGTGCCGATTACCCCGACAATCTATGGCAACGCACTCCAGCGGTTGCCGTCATCGAGCTTGACCATGGTGGTTCGGGGTCAGGTGGAGCCTTCCGCGTTAGTCCCGGCACTGCGTGAAGCAGTCCGATCACTCGACCCGCAACTGCCGCTCAAGTTTCGCACCCTGGACCAGGTCTTTTCCTCATCTTTGGATCAGCGACGCTTTAGTCTGGTGATCTTCGGGGTCTTTGGCGCGGCGGCACTGTTGCTGGCTGCCATGGGCATTTACGGCGTCACCAGTTATGCGGTTGCGCAACGTACCCAGGAGATCGGACTCCGCATGGCGCTGGGGGCGCAGGCGAGTGATGTGCTGAAGCTGGTGCTGAGAAATGGGATGTCGTTGGCTTTCATCGGCGCGGCCATCGGATTGGCCGGCGCTTACGCCGTCACGCGCGTGATGCGGAGCCTCTTATTCGAGGTTGTCCCTACCGATCTCGCAACTTTCACCATAGTTTCAGTGGGTTTGATCCTGGTGGCATTGCTGGCCTGTTTCATACCAGCGCGGCGCGCGACCAGGGTCGATCCGCTGGTTGCGCTTAGGTACGAGTGACCTTTCAAGAGTGGGT
>QHXH01000729.1 GCA_003222855.1 Acidobacteriota bacterium | reverse complement strand
GGCGGATTGCGCGCACAGAGCTCGGGAAGCTCCTAACCATGGAGCACACTGTACGAGCGATTGTATATCTGTTGCGCGAAGAAGCCGAGGAAACCGCAAGCCAGCAACGTTGCCAAAGGCGGAAGGACCGGAACAAAAATTCCCAGAAAATTGTAAAGCAGAAATGCTAACAAGAGATAGGCGACGCTAAGCGCGAGAAACGACAGTAGACAAATCAACCATCGCCCAACGCAACCCAGTAGCAGCCAGGCCAGCAATCCGAACACTGAAACAATCACCAAATCCAGCGCAACGGGCAGCTTTCGCAAGAACTCATGATCCATCGTCGCCCCAAGAACGTTTAAATTCATGACAGGGCCTTTTATCTCGGAACTGATGGGATTATCGATAACATCACGCAGCACTGGTGCAGACGGACCGACGATGACAATCTTATCTTCGAAAAACTCGCCATCGGAGTACTTGGAATGCCACATATCCGGATCGGCAATTTCCCAAACCGGATGCGGCTGATAAGCATCAGTCGCGCTAAATCGGATGAAGTGATCTTGCAAATCGTGAGGGAGATTGGCCACGAATGAAGTGCACGGGACGTCGTTCGGAGAGGGTTTTTGCCCGGCGAGCTGCCGCTCCAAGGTAAAGAATCGCGCTGCACGCAACTTACCGTCCTGCTCATCAGGCCAATAATTCACGTAGCCAACCCGATCATCGTATTGCGCAGGCGGCGGAATGAGATCGGCATTGGGCAAGACAAGCTCGTTGCCATTTTCGAGGTCGAAATTTGCGCCAACGACGACGCGATCTCGATAACGATCGAGCGCCGCGCGGAAAACCTGGTCCCCTTCCTTCGGTAGACCGAAAACCAAATCGAAGATCACCAACCGCGCACCGGAGTCGAACAAGCGGTCGAGTAATCGCGCCCAAACTTCACGCGACCATGGAAACGGGTGTTCTGCCATTAATTGAAGCATCCGATCCTTGCCCGCCTTTGCGGCTTCTGGACCAGCGAGGCTCTTGGTCGAAATCGCGACGAAAACCAGCTCCGGGTGCGTTGCAGTCCTCCGACCTGTGCGACGAAGCCAATCCTCCAACCTTTGTTCATGTCCCCAAACCTGGGAGAGCACCGGAACAGCCGGAACGAAACGCAAACTCATCACCAGGGTCGCGCAGCAAACGCAGATCGTCGCAAGAAGTCTTTGCGAACGTATAGGCGCTCTCGCTTTCTCTATCGGCTTCTTCCCTGCCGCCTGTCTTAGCTTCTGCGGTACCTCGGGGTTGCCGACTTCATCCGTGTAAAGATTAACCACAGAAACGCGGACTCCGTGCTTGGCATGCAGTTGAGACCGCCACCTCGTGTACTGGATGAGATCATCGGCGACGCGCTGTGAAAGCAGGATGTGGCCGGCATCACCGCAGTTCATGATCCGTTGCGCCATGTTGATTCCGGTTCCGGCCAGATTGGACCGTTCGTTAACGTCGCTAAGTTGATCTACCGGCCCGCTGTGGATGCCCATGCGAAGCTGAAGCGCGGATGAATTGCGAACCGCTTTGCTCACCTCGATCGCACACCGAACTGGAGCGTCTGGACTGGTGAAAAAGGCCAGCGCCACGCCATCGCCAGTCGGGATACGAATTAGCTTTCCCGCAGTATCAGCCCGGCGAAATTGCTCACTGTCGCGCACGTATTGGTTAAGTTGCTGCACGACTTCCTTCTGTTGATCGATTGCGAGCTTGGAATAGGCAACGATGTCGATAAAAAGAACGTGCGCGATCGCAAGATCGGCGTCTGGTTGCAGGTTATCCGACATATTGTGCCGGGCTTATAACGGCGAGAGGATAAGAAATTATCGTGAGAAGATCGAGTGCGAACTCGAAGTCGTCGAGTAGGTAATCTTCAGAGCGCGCTCGTCCCGTTGTCCTGCCGCAGGCCCTGAGCCAGATCGAATGGGTAGTCCCCCTGCCTTGCGCTTAGTTTCGCGAAGCGCGCCGCTGCCGCCACCCGCCCGGAATTACGTCGAAATCGCGCGACACGTTAGAGGTCGCCGTTTTTGCGACAGTAAAAGCCGTACTGCTCGACTTTCTCCTCGCCTTGTGGCGTCACGGCAACCCAATGCTTACGAGCCGGCTGCCAATGCAGATCACCGTCTTGAATGATCTCGCCCACGTTCAGGAGCCGTGCGCCATCCGGCGGCGTTGGTTTCACTTCATCAGCCTGATTCATGCAACACATTAATCACACCCGGCGCACCGTCACAACGAAATCACGCTCCTCCAGATAACCGATAGCTGATCCGCCGTTCGGACGGACTCGCCGTGGCGAGCTCCCTGCCATCTCGCACTGGTGTTCAATCATGCCGTTTAGCTAATCAGGAATTGCGGAACCGCGCGAGACTGCTTTGAGACTTCCGATTTCTGACCTCTGACTTCTGGCCTCGCACCGCTGCTCCGCTCAGCGAGTAAGGAACAGCACGATCAGCGCAATGAGCACGAGCGTGACGAACAAGATTACCAGCCGCCATTGTCCCGGCGTCAGTAGACCCGCGCTGGCCTCATTCTTGGCGGGAACGATCCCGTCGGTGTCGTGTGCCAGCTTCATCGCATCTTCGTAGAGCTGACGCTCGGCGGTCGGCATCTGCTCAGGCGAGGCGTACTCCCGCTCGTTGAACACGATCCTGGTGCTGAGGGTTGCGCTGTCCGCGGCAATCGCTTTCTCGTAAGCGGAACGCGCTTCCGGCGGCAGCTCCTCCACGCTGGAGTACTCCTGCCCCTTGTACTTGATCTTCGTTTTAAGGTTGACCTTCATCTGTCGGACCAAAGCGACCGCGTTCGATCATGGAAAAGTTTAGCCCGCCGTGCGAGAAATTTCGGTCGGTATTCTCCTTTGCGATAATAATAACTCTAACCGATAACTGGCAGCATCGCTACTT
>QHXH01000728.1 GCA_003222855.1 Acidobacteriota bacterium | reverse complement strand
GGCTTTTCCGGCGGTGAGAAGAAGCGCAACGAAATCCTTCAGATGGCCGTGCTCGATCCGAAACTGTCGGTGCTGGATGAAACAGATTCAGGTCTGGACATTGACGCGTTGAGAATCGTCGCTGAAGGCGTGAACAAACTTCATGATCCAGAGAAGGCAGTCATGTTGGTGACGCACTATCAGCGGCTGCTTAACTACATCATTCCCGATTTCGTGCACGTGCTTTACGGCGGCAAGATTGTGAAAGAGGGTGGCAAAGAGCTGGCTCTCGAACTGGAAGTGAAAGGTTACGACTGGCTAAAAAACGGTAATGGAAGAGGCGCCGGTTCGAGAGAATCCCGCTAGGGATGCGATGTTTATAGAAAACGATCTTAGTCAATCATCCTTGAGAGCCCATTTATGGGCGACAAGAATTGAGTTTCGCTCCTAAAGGAGCTTCTGACTGGTTGGTCCGCGTTCATTCTATAAACATTTCACCGCTACGCGGTTTCATGGGGGCGACGAAGCAAGACGGAGCTAGAGCCATTGACAATGTCATTCCAATTGGTAAAAGCAGAGAACAGCTACGCATCCGCATTTCGCGCGTTGCCGGAAAAACTGGGGCGACACGAGCCGTCGTGGCTGCGACGCGCGCGCGAAGAAGCCTTCACGCGTTTTGAGCGAGTCGGATTTCCCACGGTGCATGATGAAGATTGGAAATATACGAACGTCGGGCCGATTGCGAAATCGCAATTCACGCCCGCTGGCGTTGGTTCGTCGCCGCCGATAGAAAGAAGCGCTCTCGAATCGTTTGCTCCTAAAGAAGCGCGAGGCGGCCGTCTCGTTTTCGTCAACGGAATTTTTGAGCGAAGGCTATCGTCCGTGGAAGCGCTGCCAACCGGCGTCGAAAGCATCGATCTCAGCGAAGCTGCGCTACGGCGGCAACAGCAAGAATGGATTTCTCGCGCTCAACGCGGCGTTATTCGCCGGTGGCGTGCTCCTCTTCATAGCGAAGGGCGTCACGGTTCCGACGCCAATTGACTTGCAATTCCTCTCCATGTCGCACAACGGCGACGCGCCGGCCTCGTTTCCACGCGTCTTAGTTATTGCCGAGGCCAACAGTGCCGCGACGATTGTCGAGAGTTATGCGAGCCCGCGCGGCGGCGCCTATTTCACAAACGCAGTCATTGATTTGGCGCTGGATATGGGTGCTCGACTGGAACACCTCAAAGTGCAGCGCGAGAGCAACAACGCTTTTCACATCGCGGCGACAAATGTTGACCTGGGACCGGGGGCGCATTACGACTCGACCACAATCAATCTTGGCGCTGCGTTATCGCGTCACGATATTGACGTGAAGATGGATTACGAAGGCGCGGAATGTCTGGTTGATGGGCTTTACATGGTTGACGGCAACCAGCACACCGACACGCATTCGACGATCGACCATCGACAGCCGCATTGCAGCAGCCAACAACTTTACAAAGGCATTCTCGATGGCAAGTCGCGTGCGGTGTTCAATGGCAAAGTCTTTGTACGTCATGGCGCCCAACAAACCGCAGCGCAACAAACTAACAAGAACCTGCTGCTGTCGAATGAGGCGCGCGTGGATACGAAGCCACAGCTAGAGATTTTCGCCGACGACGTGAAGTGCGCGCATGGCGCCGCTATCGGTCAACTGGAAGCGGACGAAATGTTCTATCTCGAAAGCCGTGGCATCAGGCCGGAGCTGGCGCGCAATCTCTTGACGTATGGTTTTGCGGAAGAAGTAATCGAGAAGATCAAGATTGATTCGATAAGGCGCGAGTTGGATGAAGCGGTGCTGAACCGTCTACACACGAGTTTTTGAGGTGGCGTATGGGAATCACTTATATCAAGGGAAAAGTGAGTGGGCCTACTGGTGAAGCCGCGGCGAAATTTCTCGTCGACAGCGGCGCCAGGTACACGTTATTGCCAAACGCTATCTGGAAGGAGATCGGCCTTCAATCGAAACGTAATATGCGGTTTGTTCTGGCTGATGGCACGGAGGTGGAGCGAAACATATCGGAGTGCCACATCAGATTGCCGCAGGGCGAAGGCCACACGCCAGTGATTCTAGGGGAGGAACGAGATGCGGCGCTGCTCGGAGTCGTAACATTCGAGGAACTTGGACTCATTTTCAATCCATTTGAGCGCACTCTGGAGCCGGCGCAAATGATGCTCATGTCCGCGATGTGAAGTAGAAATGGCAACCAGCATAGTAGAACTAATTCCGATAACGGCTAAACGGCGCCCAGATTGGGACGTCGAGCGCATTCGCAAAGACTTCCCGGTGCTACGCCAGACT